>CAJNCE010000002.1:0-167426 GCA_905221185.1 bacterium
AAGTGCATTACTTGGTCTTGGTCTTGCAGGCCGTCGTCGTAAAGAAGACGAAGAAGCTTAATTGGTAGATTGTTTGATACTTATCAGATGCTAAATCCGATTTTCAAAGCTTAAGCAAGTACCTCTCATAACATAAAATCTCCTAGCAGGAAAGTCTGCTAGGAGATTTTTGCATTTCAGGAAGTGGACGGCTGACTTGGTAACCAGCTGAGGGTGAAGGTTAGATGATCAGCTTTTAAGAGGTCTTGGTGTTGGATACTAGATACGGGGAGCTTGTCCAGTCGACATTCTTTGACAAAGTTGAAGTGGCTGTGGTTTTGCTCAGTATGAATATCTAGCCATTTATCTTCTTTAGCCAGGTAGATACGGAGATAGTCAAAGAGAGGGATTCCGAGGTCGTAGCTTGGTTTGCCTGGACAGGTCGGATAGAATCCGAGAGCCGACCAGATGTACCAGGCCGAGAGACTACCATTGTCTTCATCGCCAGGATAGGCTTGCCAGCTTGGGTGGAAGGCTTTCTGACGCAGCGTCTTGATGAGAAGGGCGGTGTAGTCAGGGTTGTTGCTGTAGCGGAAGAGATAAGGAATGTGGAAGCTCGGTTGGTTGGAAATAGCGACTTGTCCAAAAGGAGCAGTTGCCATCTCGCTCATCTCATGAATCTCGTAACCATAGCCTGTCGTCTCAAAGAGGGGAGCATCTTGACAGGCTTTCAAAAGATAGTTGCTGAAGGCTTCTTTTCCACCCATAAGTTGGATTAAGCTTGGCATGTCGTGGAGGACGCCTAAAGTTGCTTGAATGGCAGAGCATTCAGCGTAGTCTCGCCCCCAACTATAGGGAGAGAAGTCAGGGCGGAAGTTGCCTTGCTTATCTCGTGCTCGCATGTAACCTGTCTCAGCGTCAAATAGATGGCGGTAATTTTGTGAAGCAGCCATGTAGGTATCAGCGATTTCTGTTTTCCCTAGTTTTTCAGCACAGCTAGCAATGCAAAAATCGCTATAGGCATAGTCTAGGGTATGGCTGACGCTTTCGTGGTGGTCGGTAGAGAGGTAGCCCAGCTCTTGGTATTGGGCTAGTCCGTGGCGACCATTGATGCCGAGAGGGTCGGAGTTGGTGGCTGTTTCAAGCATGGCTTGGAGGAGTTCTGCTTCTAGGTCAGGGGCCATGTCCTTGCAGGCGCTATCTGCGATAATACCGTCTAAAAGGGTACCCGGCATCATGCCACGTTCATCTGGGGCCAGCCATTTTGGAAGGAAACCAGTATCGCGGTAGCTATTGAGAAATCCTTCTAAAAAGCGACGATAATGCTCTGGTATGACAAGGGCAAAGAGGGGGAAGGTGGTGCGGAAGGTATCCCAGAAGCCATTGTTGCTAAAGAGGACACCGGGCTTGACAGTGCCAGTAGCCAGATCCATGTGGATGGCTTGACCTGATTCATCAATCTCATAAAAAGTCTGTGGGAAGAGGAAGAGTCTGTAAAGGCAGTGGTCAAAGAAGGTTCGGTCAGCCTCTCCTGTCTCCAGTACGTCAAAACGATGGAGGAGATTTTCCCAGTCCGCTTGGGCACTTGCTTTACAGCTGTCAAAATCTTCTTTAGGTAGATTGACTAGAGCTTTAGAAGGGGAGATGAAAGAAGTGCCTAGTTGAATCTCAGCATGGCTGCTTGCTAAGTCAATTCGCCAGTCTCCGCCTTCTTGGCTGACAGCAAGAATATCCGTATTCATTTGCAGGATTGTGAACAGTATCAGTGGATTTTTGCTGGTCTCAGTTTTTCCTTCTTGTCGCAGGGCAAGAGTCCGCTTATTTACTTGTTCTATTGTCAGTTCATCTGCTGCGTGAAGATAGAGGGAGAGGGCTTTGCCTTGCTTTTGCTCCAAACGAATAGAAGCGCCGTAGCAAGTCGGTGTAAGCTGGCTTTCAATCTGATAGCGCAGGGAGAAAATCTTCAAATAATGAGGTTGAAAAGAGGCCTTATCCCTATCATAGGAAGACTGGCGGTGGAAGAGGCTGTCTCCACCTAGTTGGCCTGTAACAGGTGTCAGGAGGAGCCAAGAGTAGTCCCCAATCCAAGGACTAGGCTGGTGGGTTAATCGAATCCCCTGAAAGATGGGCAAATGCGGATCGAAAAACCAAGCTCCCTCCTGGTCACTGGTCTGGGGCACAAAGTAATTCATCCCAAAAGGCACGCCTGTGTAGGGCAGGGTATTTCCCCGAGAGAAGGCATGCTTGCTAGCAGTTCCAAAGCGGGTATCGATGGCTTCAAGTAGTGGTTTCATAGTCTTTCCTTTAGCTGTTTTTCTACATTATATCAGAAAAAGAGGGCCTTTAGAAAAGGAGTTTTAAAGATAACTATTTTGTAGAAAAATGACTATCATTTGTGTATATATTTTCTGTCCCAAAAGCTATATACTGAAAATGAAACTTGTTTGAAAGAGGAAACTGCACGATGATTTATTCAAAAGAAATTGTTAGAGAATGGCTAGACGAAGTAGCAGAGCGGGCTAAGGACCATCCGGAGTGGGTGGATGTCTTTGAGCGTTGCTACACCGACACCTTGGACAATACGGTCGAGATTCTAGAAGACGGTTCAACTTTTGTCTTGACTGGGGATATTCCTGCTATGTGGCTTCGAGATTCGACAGCCCAACTCAGACCCTACCTGCATGTGGCTAAAAGAGATGCCCTCCTGCGTCAGACTATTGCAGGTTTGATCAAACGTCAGATGACCTTGGTACTCAAGGATCCTTATGCCAACTCTTTTAACATTGAGGAAAACTGGAAGGGGCACCACGAGACTGACCATACAGACCTTAATGGCTGGATTTGGGAACGCAAGTATGAGGTGGACTCGCTTTGCTATCCTTTGCAGTTGGCTTATCTCCTCTGGAAAGAGACTGGTGAGACTAGTCAGTTTGATGAGACTTTTGTCGCAGCGACCAAGGAAATTCTTCATCTGTGGACAGTGGAACAAGACCACAAGAACTCTCCTTATCGTTTTGTTCGAGATACGGACCGCAAGGAGGACACCTTGGTAAATGATGGCTTTGGACCTGATTTTGCAGTGACAGGTATGACTTGGTCAGCTTTTCGTCCGAGTGATGACTGCTGTCAGTATAGTTACTTGATTCCGTCAAATATGTTTGCTGTAGTAGTCTTGGGTTACGTGCAAGAAATCTTTGCAGAACTAGACCTAGCTGATAGCGAGAGTATTATCGCTGATGCTAAGCGTCTCCAGTCTGAAATCCAAGAAGGAATCGAAAACTACGCCTACACCACCAACAGCAAGGGCGAAAAGATTTATGCCTTTGAAGTGGATGGCCTAGGAAATGCCAGCATCATGGATGATCCAAATGTACCAAGTTTGTTGGCTGCACCTTATCTGGGCTACTGCGATATTGACGACGAAGTCTATCAAGCAACTCGTCGTACCATTCTGAGCCCTGAAAATCCATACTTCTACCAAGGAGAATACGCTAGCGGTCTCGGAAGTTCTCATACCTTCTATCGCTATATCTGGCCAATCGCTCTGTCTATCCAAGGCTTGACAACAAGAGATAAGGCAGAGAAGAAATTCTTGCTGGATCAGCTGGTTGCTTGTGATGGGGGGACAGGTGTCATGCATGAAAGCTTCCACGTGGACGACCCAACGCTTTACTCTCGTGAATGGTTCTCTTGGGCCAACATGATGTTCTGCGAATTAGTCTTGGATTACTTGGATATTCGTTAATCTAGGATTTTACTTGTTTTTAGTCAGTTTACTAAGACAAAGTAACTGAATATTTACTTCTTTCAAATTTCATCTCAAATCGTAGTTAAATTCTTGATAAATAAAATATTTAGAGTTAAACTGTTGGTGATTTGTTGAATTTGATTGAGCAAATCTTACATCCAAAAATGTTAACAATAAAAATTTAAATTTAGAATGAGGTTTTACTTCATGGAAAATGTTGTCGTACATATTATCTCACATAGTCACTGGGATCGTGAGTGGTACTTGCCTTTTGAAAGCCACCGTATGCAGTTGGTGGAATTATTTGACAATCTCTTTGATCTCTTTGAAAATGATCCTGAGTTCAAGAGCTTCCACTTGGATGGTCAAACCATTGTCCTTGATGACTACTTGGAGATTCGCCCTGAAAATCGCGACAAAGTCCAACGTTACATCGACCAAGGCAAACTTAAAATTGGTCCCTTTTACATCTTGCAGGATGATTACTTGATTTCAAGTGAAGCCAATGTCCGCAATACTCTTATTGGTCAGCAAGAAGCTGCAAAATGGGGCAAATCAACTCAGGTTGGTTACTTCCCAGATACCTTTGGAAATATGGGACAAGCGCCTCAAATCCTTCAAAAATCAGGCATTCACGTGGCAGCTTTTGGACGTGGTGTCAAGCCGATTGGATTTGACAACCAAGTTCTCGAAGATGAGCAGTTTACTTCCCAGTTTTCAGAAATGTACTGGCAGGGTGCGGATGGAAGTCGTGTCCTCGGGATTCTCTTTGCCAACTGGTATAGTAATGGGAATGAAATTCCAGTTGATAAAGACGAGGCCTTGACCTTCTGGAAACAAAAACTGGCAGATGTGCGTGACTACGCTTCGACCAACCAATGGTTGATGATGAACGGCTGTGACCACCAACCTGTACAGAAAAATCTGAGCGAAGCCATTCGTGTGGCAAATGAACTCTTCCCAGATGTAACCTTTGTTCATAGTTCCTTTGATGAATATGTTCAAGCCGTGGAAAGTGCCCTACCAGAGCAGTTATCAACGGTTACAGGTGAGTTGACCAGTCAGGAAACAGACGGCTGGTACACGCTTGCCAATACTTCTTCATCCCGCATTTACCTCAAACAAGCCTTCCAAGAAAATAGCAATCTCCTCGAGCAAGTGGTGGAACCCTTGACCATTATCACTGGTGGACACAATCACAAGGACCAGTTGATCTATGCTTGGAAAACTCTTTTGCAGAATGCACCCCATGATAGTATCTGTGGCTGTAGCGTAGACGAAGTTCACCGTGAGATGGAGACACGTTTTGCCAAGGTCAACCAAGTCGGAAACTTTGTTAAGAGCAATCTTCTTAACGAGTGGAAGGGTAAAATTGCTACAGCTAAGGCTCAAAGTGATTATCTCTTTACTGTCATTAACACAGGCTTGCATGATAAGGTTGATACGGTCAGCACAGTGATTGATGTGGCGACTTGTGATTTCAAGGAATTGCACCCAACAGAAGGTTACAAGAAGATGGCTGCTCTTACCTTGCCAAGCTACCGTGTGGAGGACTTGGATGGTCGTCCTGTAGAGGCTAAAATCGAAGACCTTGGGGCTAATTTTGAGTATGATTTACCAAAAGACAAGTTCCGCCAAGCTCGTATCGCTCGACAAGTGCGCGTGACCATTCCCGTTCACCTAGCGCCACTTTCTTGGACAACCTTCCAATTACTGGAAGGAGAACAAGAACACCGCGACGGTATTTACCAAAACGGAGTGATTGATACGCCATTTGTAACGGTGAGTGTGGATGAAAATATCACAGTTTATGACAAGACAACTCACGAAGCCTACGAAGACTTTATCCGCTTTGAAGACCGTGGGGACATCGGAAACGAGTATATCTATTTCCAACCAAAAGGAACAGAACCCATCTATGCAGAGCTTAAGGGTTACGAGGTCTTGGAAAACACAGCTCGCTACGCTAAGATTTTGCTCAAACATGAATTGACAGTGCCAGTCAGTGCCGATGAAAAACTAGAAGAAGAGCAAAAAGGCATCATCGAGTTTATGAAGCGTGAGGCTGGACGGTCAGAAGAATTGACAAGCATTCCTCTTGAAACTGAGTTGACTGTCTTCGTTGATAATCCACAAATCCGCTTTAAGACTCGCTTTACTAACACTGCCAGAGACCACCGTATCCGTCTCTTGGTCAAGACTCATAACACGCGTCCAAGCAATGATTCTGAAAGCATCTATGAGGTGGTGACACGACCAAACAAACCAGCAGCTTCATGGGAAAATCCTGAAAATCCTCAACACCAACAAGCCTTTGTCAGCCTGTATGACGATGAAAAAGGGGTGACTGTATCTAACAAGGGATTGAATGAATACGAAATCCTTGGAGACGACACCATTGCCGTGACTATTTTGCGTGCATCAGGTGAGTTGGGTGACTGGGGCTACTTCCCAACACCAGAAGCACAATGTTTGCGTGAGTTTGAAGTCGAATTTGCAATTGAATGCCACCAAGCCCAAGAACGCTTTTCAGCCTATCGTCGCGCTAAAGCCTTGCAGACACCATTTACCAGCCTTCAGATTGCTAGACAAGAAGGAAGCGTGGCTGCGACTGGTAGCCTCTTGAGTCATTCTGTTCTCAGTATACCTCAAATCTGTCCGACAGCCTTCAAGGTAGCTGAAAATGAAGAAGGCTATGTCCTTCGTTACTACAATATGTGTAGTGAAAATGTGCGTGTACCAGAAAGTCAACATCTCTTCCTTGACCTACTTGAACGACCATACCCAGTTCATAGAGGCCTCATTGCACCGCAAGAGATTCGTACAGAATTCATCAAAAAAGAAGAAATTTAATTTCAAAAAGTAAACATAAAAAGAAAGGAGGGGCGAAAAAGTAAGAACTAACTGCTGATTCGCCCCTTTTTATGGTAAAAACAATGACCATTGCAACGATTGATATCGGAGGGACTGGGATTAAGTTTGCTAGTCTGACTCCTGATGGGAAAATATTGGATAAGACAAGTATCCCAACGCCAGAAAGCTTGGAGGATTTACTAGCTTGGCTAGATCAGCGCTTGTCAGAACAGGATTACAGCGGGATTGCCATGAGCGTTCCAGGCGCGGTCAATCAAGAAACTGGTGTGATTGATGGCTTCAGTGCCGTCCCTTATATCCACGGCTTTTCTTGGTATGAAGCCCTTGCCCATCATCAGCTGTCTGTCCATCTAGAAAATGATGCCAACTGCGTTGGGTTAAGTGAATTGCTTGCTCATCCAGAGCTTGAAAATGCAGCCTGTGTCGTGATTGGGACAGGGATTGGCGGAGCCATGATTATCAACGGTAGACTTCACCGAGGACGCCATGGCTTGGGTGGAGAATTTGGCTACATGACAACCCTTGCCCCTGCTGAAAAGCTCAACAATTGGTCGCAACTAGCGTCAACTGGGAATATGGTACGCTACGTGATTGAAAAATCTGGTCAGACTGACTGGGACGGTCGCAAGATTTACCAAGAGGCTGCAGCTGGCAATGTTCTTTGTCAAGAAGCTATTGAGCGCATGAACCGCAATCTGGCGCAAGGCTTGCTCAATATTCAGTATCTCATCGATCCAGATGTTATCAGTCTGGGAGGCTCTATCAGCCAAAATCCAGACTTTATCCAAGGTGTCAAGAAGGCTGTCGATGACTTTGTCGATACCTACGAAGAATACACGGTCGCACCTGTTATTCAAGCCTGCACCTATCACGCAGATGCCAATCTCTACGGTGCCCTTGTCAATTGGCTACAGGAGGAAAATCAATGGTAATTTTTACAGGACTTAGTTCCAAACAAACGCAGGCAATTGACTTGCTGACAAAGCATATCTCTTTACCAGATGTGGAAGTGGCGGTCGCTCAGTCTGACCAAGCCTCTATCTCTATCAAGGGTGAAAGTGGACAATATCAACTGACCTATCACAAACCTCACCAACTCTACCGCGCCTTGTCCTTGTTGGCAACAGCTCTGTCAGAAGGTGACAAAGTAGAGATTGAGGAACAAGCAGCTTATGAAGATTTAGCCTATATGGCAGACTGTTCGCGCAATGCCGTGCTCAATGTCGCATCAGCCAAGCAGATGATTGAGGTCTTGGCACTCATGGGCTACTCAACTTTTGAGCTCTACATGGAAGACACCTACAAGATTGAGGGGCAACCTTACTTTGGTTATTTCCGTGGGGCTTATTCAGCAGAAGAGTTGCAGGAAATCGAAGCCTATGCCCAGCAGTTTGATATGACCTTTGTGCCCTGCATCCAGACCTTGGCCCACTTGTCAGCCTTTGTCAAATGGGGTGTCAAAGAAGTCCAGGAGCTCCGTGATGTGGAGGACATTCTTCTCATTGGCGAAGAAAAGGTTTATAACCTGATTGATGGCATGTTTGCTACTTTATCTAAACTGCAAACTCGCAAGGTCAATATCGGGATGGACGAAGCCCACTTGGTTGGTTTGGGACGCTACCTGATCTTGAACGGTATTGTGGACCGTAGTCTCCTTATGTGCCAACACTTGGAGCGCGTGCTGGACATTGCAGACAAGTACGGTTTCCACTGCCAGATGTGGAGTGATATGTTCTTCAAACTCATGTCAGCGGATGGTCAGTACGATCGTGATGTGGAAATTCCAGAGGAAACGCGAGTCTACCTAGACCGCCTCAAAGACCGTGTGACCTTGGTTTACTGGGATTACTACCAGGATAGCGAGGAAAAATACAACCGTAATTTCCGCAACCACCACAAGATTAGTCATGATCTTGCCTTTGCAGGTGGAGCTTGGAAGTGGATTGGTTTCACACCCAACAACCATTTCAGCCGTCTCATCGCTGTGGAAGCCAACAAAGCCTGTCGTGCTAATGACATCAAAGAAGTTATCGTGACGGGTTGGGGGGATAATGGTGGGGAAACTGCCCAGTTCTCTATCCTACCAAGTTTGCAAATCTGGGCAGAACTCAGCTACCGCAATGACCTAGACCGTTTGTCTGCTCACTTCAAGACCAATACAGGTCTATCGGTTGAGGACTTTATGCAGATTGACCTAGCCAACCTCTTGCCAAATCTACCAGGCAATCTCAGTGGCATCAACCCTAACCGCTACGTCTTTTATCAGGATGTTCTCTGTCCGATTCTTGACAGACATATGACACCTGAACAGGACAAACCGCACTTCGCTCAGGCAGCTGAGACGCTTGCTGACATTAAAGAAAAAGCTGGAAATTATGCTTACCTCTTTGAAACTCAGGCTCAGTTGAACCAGATTTTAAGTAGCAAAGCCGATGTGGGACGACGTATTCGTAAAGCCTATCAAGAAGGTGATAAAGAAAGCCTGCAAGAAATCGCCAGACAGGAATTACCAGAACTCAGAAGCCAAATCGAACACTTCCATGCCCTCTTTAGCCACCAATGGCTGAAAGAAAACAAGGTCTTTGGCTTGGATACAGTTGACATCCGTATGGGCGGACTCTTGCAACGCATTAAGCGAGCAGAAAGTCGCATCGAGGCTTATCTGGCTGGTCAAATTGACCGCATCGAAGAACTAGAAGTAGACATCTTGCCATTTACTGACTTCTACGCAGACAAGGATTTCGCAGCTACAACAGCTAACCAGTGGCATACCATTGCGACAGCTTCAACCATTTATACAACTTAAAAACAAGAACAGTGTCCCTTGTTCAGAGTGTTTCCCGTGAAACATCCCTTTCTTAAAAAAGTACTCCACATAAAATAATTTGTGGAGTTTTTTCTATAATTAGTAGTTTAACCTAACCTGCAAATAGGAGTATACTAATAATGTAATCGTTATCAAAAGTCTAAAAAGGAATTTTTAGATGGATATCAAAATAAAAAAGGGAGGAAATTATGAATAAGTTTTCAAAAACCTTGAGAGACAACTGGATCTTTCTCTTGATGGTTTTACCAGGGGCACTCTGGTTGATTCTATTCTTCTACATTCCAGTATTTGGGAACGTGGTTGCCTTCAAAGACTACCACATGACCAGTAATGGTTTCATAGATAGTATCATGAATAGTAGATGGGTCGGACTAGATAACTTCAGATTCTTGTTTAGTTCAAAAGACGCCTTTATTATCACACGAAATACTGTCCTCTACAATCTAGGCTTTATCTTTATTGGCTTGATTGTATCTGTAGGAATTGCCATCATCCTCAGTGAACTCCGTTCTAAGAGAATGGTTAAGATCTTCCAAACTTCTATGTTGTTCCCTTACTTCTTGTCTTGGGTTATCATCAGTTTCTTTACAGATGCCTTTCTAAACATTGATAAAGGGGTGTTCAACCATTTACTGGAAACTCTTGGTCTCAAAGAAATCAATTTCTACGCTGACTTGGGTATCTGGCCATATCTCCTACTTTTCCTAGGTATCTGGAAAGGCTTTGGATATAGCAGTGTCATGTACTATGCGACAATCATGGGAATTGATCCAACCTACTACGAAGCAGCGACAGTGGACGGGGCTAGCAAATGGCAACGAATCCGCAATGTAACCATTCCGCAGTTGACACCATTGGTAACTGTATTGACCATCCTTGCAGTCGGAAATATCTTCCGTGCAGACTTCGGTCTCTTCTACCAAATCCCCCACAATGCTGGTCAGCTTTATAACGTAACCAACGTCTTGGACGTATATGTTTATAATGGCTTGACTCAGACAGCGGATATCGGGATGGCTTCAGCGGCGGGTCTCTACCAATCAGTTGTCGGCTTGATTCTGGTTATCCTATCAAACTTACTTGCAAGACGAGTTGATCCAAACTCAGCCTTGTTCTAGAAAGGAGGAGAATATGGCAGAAAAGAAAATTAAAAAAGAAAAAATTGACAATGTCGGCATTCACTCCTTCAGTAAGAAAGCGGATATCTTCTTCAGTACCATTTCTGGTTTGATCGCCCTCTCTTGTATCCTACCCTTTATCTTCGTTATCGTTATTTCGGTGACAGATGAAAAGAGTATTCTTCAAAATGGATATAGCTTCTTCCCATCACAATTTGGATTTGACGGTTTTGAATTTTTGGCTCAGTTTAAGGATAAAATCCTACAAGCCCTCTTCATTTCAGTCTTTGTAACCGTAGTTGGGACATTGACAAATGTCTTTATCACAACAACCTATGCCTACGCTATTTCACGGACAACCTTTAAGTATCGCAGATTTTTTACAATTTTCGTTCTACTTAGTATGTTGTTCAACGCTGGTTTGGTACCAGGTTACATCATGGTCACTCGTGTACTTCAGCTTGGTGACACTGTTTGGGCCTTGATTGTTCCAATGCTTCTCTCACCATTCAATATTGTCTTGATGCGTTCCTTCTTCAAGAAGACCATTCCAGAAGCCATTCTTGAATCCGCTCGTATCGATGGTGCCAGTGAAGCCCGAATTTTCTTCCAGATCTGTTTGCCATTGTCACTACCAGGTATCGCAACCATCACGCTCTTAACAGCTCTTGGTTTCTGGAATGACTGGTTCAACGCCCTTCTTTATATCAAGAGTGACAACTTGTATCCATTGCAATATTTGCTCATGCAAATCCAACAAAATATGGACTACATCGCCAAAGCAGTCGGCCTATCCGGTCAACTGGGCGTTGCTCTACCAAAAGAAACAGGTCGTATGGCCATGGTTGTGGTCGCAACCCTTCCAATCGCGATTTTATATCCATTCTTCCAACGCTACTTTGTAAAAGGTTTGACTATCGGTGGTGTGAAAGAATAGTACTTGTTGAGAAAAAACATTTCTCAGTTTCCAAACTTCCCTTGAGTGAAGTTAAAATCATTACATTGTTTATAAGTTTAAAAATAAAAAAAGGAGTTTTTATCATGAAAAACTGGAAAAAATATGCTTTTGCATCTGCTAGCGTAGTCGCTTTGGCTGCTGGTCTCGCTGCTTGTGGAAACTTGACAGGTAACAGTAAAAAAGCTGCTGATTCAGGTGACAAACCTGTTATCAAAATGTACCAAATCGGTGACAAACCAGATAACTTGGATGAATTGCTCGAAAATGCCAATAAAATCATCGAAGAAAAAGTTGGTGCTAAATTGGATATCCAATACCTTGGATGGGGTGACTATGGTAAGAAAATGTCAGTTATCACATCATCTGGTGAAAACTATGATATCGCCTTTGCAGATAACTACATTGTAAATGCTCAAAAAGGTGCTTACGCTGACTTGACAGAATTGTACAAAAAAGAAGGTAAAGACCTTTACAAAGCACTTGACCCAGCTTACATCAAAGGTAACAGCATTAACGGTAAAATTTACGCGGTTCCAGTTGCAGCCAACGTTGCATCATCTCAAAACTTTGCCTTCAATGGAACTCTTCTTGCTAAATACGGTATCGATATTTCAGGTGTCACTTCATACGAAACACTTGAACCAGTTTTGAAACAAATCAAAGAAAAAGCTCCAGATGTAGTGCCATTTGCGGTTACTAAGAACTTCATCCCATCTGATAACTTTGACTACCCAGTAGCAAACGGCCTTCCATTCGTTATTGACCTTGAAGGGGATACTACTAAAGTTGTAAACCGTTACGAAGTACCTCGTTTCAAAGAACACTTGAAGACTCTTCACAAATTCTATGAAGCTGGATACATTCCAAAAGACGTCGCAACAAGCGATACTTCATTTGACCTTCAACAAGATACTTGGTTCGTTCGTGAAGAAACAGTAGGACCAGCTGACTATGGTAACAGCTTGCTTTCACGTGTTGCGAACAAAGATATCCAAATCAAACCAATCACTAACTTCATCAAGAAAAATCAAACAACACAAGTTGCTAACTTTGTCATCTCAAACAACTCTAAGAACAAAGAAAAATCAATGGAAGTGTTGAACCTCTTGAACACTAACCCAGAACTCTTGAACGGTCTTGTTTACGGTCCAGAAGGCAAGAACTGGGAAAAAATTGAAGGTAAAGAAAACCGTGTTCGCGTTCTTGATGGCTACAAAGGAAACACTCACATGGGTGGATGGAACACTGGTAACAACTGGATCCTTTACATCAATGAAAACGTTACAGACCAACAAATCGAAGATTCTAAGAAACAATTGGCTGAAGCTAAAGAATCTCCAGCGCTTGGATTCATCTTTAACACTGACAGTGTGAAATCTGAAATCTCAGCAATCTCTAACACAATGCAACAATTCGATACAGCTATCAACACTGGTACTGTAGACCCAGACAAAGCTATTCCAGAATTGATGGAAAAATTGAAATCTGAAGGTGCCTACGATAAAGTATTGAACGAAATGCAAAAACAATACGACGAATTCTTGAAAAACAAAAAATAATCAGTTAAATTGATTTCGTGTATTCATTCCTAATTCCTAAAAACTGAATCACTGTTTTCCTCAGGCTTATCTGGGGGAGGCAGTGATTTTTTGAAACGATAGCATGGATATCCATGTTTTCTCTTATCCCTATTTAACCATTCAGGAAATCTTAAGCACTATTTAGGATTTGGAGTAAGGATTTAGGAATTTATGGCTTATATTAGAGATATTCCGAGATTACAAAGGAGAGTTCAAATGAAAAAGTATCAGCTTCTACTCAAAATAAGTGCAGTCTTCTCTTACCTGTTTTTCGTATTTGGACTTGCTAAGCTGACGCTTATTGTTCAAAATTATTGGCAATTTTCTTCCCAAATTGGCAATTTCGTCTGGATTCAAAATATCTTGAGTTTGCTATTTAGCGGAGTCATGATTTGGATTCTGGTTAAGACAGGTCATGGTTATCTCTTTCACATTCCAAGAAAAAAATGGCTTTGGTATTCGATTTTGACAGTATTAGTGGTAGTGCTCCAGATCTCTTTTAACGTTCAGACAGCTAAACATGTTCAGTCAACTGCTGAAGGTTGGGCTGTATTGATCGGTTATAGTGGGACCAACTTTGCTGAGCTAGGTATCTATATAACTTTGTTCTTTCTGACTCCACTTATGGAAGAGCTAATCTATAGAGGATTACTGCAACACGCCTTTTTTAAGCATTCGAGATTTGGCCTTGATTTGCTTCTTCCGTCAATTTTATTTGCTCTTCCTCATTTTTCAAGCCTGCCTAGTTTGTTAGATATCTTCGTCTTTGCAACATCTGGCATCATCTTTGCTAGTTTGACCCGCTATACCAAGAGCATCTATCCTTCCTATGCGGTGCATGTGATCAATAATATTTTCGCAACATTACCATTTTTGCTGACTTTTTTAAACAGGGTGTTTGGGTAAAATATTAGCATGAGAGTTAGGAATGATAGTTTTTCAAATATTTCAGGAGGTAAATGAGTATGACACCATTAAAATGGTTTGCTGGAGGAAGCGAAAGACGTTGTGAAGCCATGACGATCATTGATCATCTATTGGAAGATATCAAGGATACGACTCAACTTGTTCCCTTGAAAAATCAGTTAGTGAGTTATAAAAGACGATTAAAGGACGATGGGACCTCTGTTCCATTTATATTAAGCCAAATGAACGTTGATATCTCACGTGTGTTGATTGATAATAAGCTGACTTTGTCAAAAAGTCAAGCCGAGCAGATAAAGAAATTAAGAGAATTATCGGCGATTCGCTATGGTTACTAATGAAATACAGGGATAAATTCCTTTCTACAATTTCCAGTCAAATAAATTGCATTCGTTTTCTCAAGCAGGTATACTAGTATAGTTAGATGAAAAATTCTGAAAATTTAAGAATAGAAAAGAGAACAAATCTTATGGCAAAAGATATTCGTGTCTTACTTTACTACCTTTATACTCCAATTGAAAATGCAGAGCAATTTGCTGCAGACCACTTGGCTTTCTGTAAATCAATCGGCCTTAAAGGTCGTATCCTAGTCGCTGACGAGGGAATTAACGGAACCGTTTCAGGTGACTATGAAACAACTCAAAAATACATGGACTACGTTCATAGCCTCCCAGGCATGGAAGACCTCTGGTTCAAGATTGACGAAGAAAATAAACAAGCCTTCAAGAAGATGTTTGTTCGCTACAAGAAAGAGATTGTCCACCTTGGTTTGGAAGACAACGACTTTGACAACGATATCAACCCACTTGAAACAACAGGTGCTTACTTGTCTCCAAAAGAGTTCAAAGAAGCTCTTCTTGACGAAGATACAGTGGTTCTTGACACACGTAACGATTATGAGTACGACCTAGGACATTTTCGTGGGGCTATCCGTCCAGACATCCGCAACTTCCGTGAGTTGCCACAATGGGTCCGTGACAACAAGGAAAAATTCATGGACAAGCGTGTCGTAGTTTACTGTACAGGTGGTGTTCGCTGTGAGAAATTCTCAGGCTGGATGGTCCGTGAAGGCTACAAAGATGTTGGCCAATTGCACGGAGGAATCGCAACTTACGGTAAAGACCCAGAAGTCCAAGGTGAGCTTTGGGATGGGAAAATGTACGTCTTTGACGAGCGTATCGCCGTTGATGTCAACCATGTCAACCCAACCATCGTAGGGAAAGACTGGTTTGATGGAACACCATGTGAACGTTATGTCAACTGTGGAAATCCATTCTGTAACCGTCGTATCTTGACATCAGAAGAAAATGAAGACAAGTACCTTCGTGGCTGCTCACACGAGTGTCGTGTTCACCCACGTAACCGCTATGTCTCAGAAAATGAATTGACACAAGCTGAAGTTATCGAGCGCCTAACCACTATCGGTGAAAGCTTGGATCAAGCAGCTACAGTATAAGATCAAACAGTCCTTAGGGGCTGTTTTTCTATGCTTTTTACTCAAAAATCTAAAGTTTGTTTCTGTATCTTTCAGAAAAATAAGGTATACTATATGTAAACGATTTCAAAGGAGTCCAGTTATGGCGAAAACATTTTTTATTCCAAATAAACAGAGCATTTTAGGAGAACAGGAAATTTTGACTGCCAAGTCTATCTTGGCCTTGGTAGATAGTTTGGAGTCACATAGCTATGATGCTGTCTATCTCCGTCAGCCTCTTAATCGTCTCGAGTATATCGAGTGTGCAATAGTGGGGCAATCACAATTTCTCTTTAAGGTCAGTTATGCCGATGGTCAAAAGGCTTATCGTGTCGATCTTCCTGACCTACTCACAAAGACAGACTGGGAGATTATCAAATCATTTTTAGATGCCTTGCTTGCTTACACAGGAACTGAGATTGAGGGGCTAGATGGTTTTGACTTTGAAGTTTATTTCCAAGCAGGTATTCAAGCCCATCTGGCTGATAGTGCAGCACGCTTTATGATTTGCCAAGGAATTTTTAATCCTGTTTTCTTTAGTCATGATGATTTGAAAAGCTTTTTAGAGGAAGATGGCTTGGCTCAGTTTGAAGCGCGTGTACGTGCGGTTCAAGAGACAGATGCCTATTTTGCAAGAGTTTCCTTCTATCAGGATGGAGAAGGGCAAGTGCATGGCGTTTACCATCTGGCGCAAGGAGTCAAGACAGTTTTACCGAGAGAACCATTTGTTCCTGCAGCTTATATTGAGCAATTGCTGGATAAGGAAGTCCAGTGGGAAATTGACTTGGTTCAAATCACAGGAGATGGCTCTAAACCAGAAGACTATGAAGTCATCGCTCGCTTGGACTATGCAAAATTCCTTGAGGTACTACCGTCAGAATTTTACCACCAACTAGATGCCAATCAAATAGAAGTACAGCCCATCCTAGGACAAGATTTTAAAACATTAGCACAAGAAAAGTAAAGTAGAAGCAGGTCAATCGACTTGCTTTTTTGACATAGAAAAAATCCTGCCATGGAAGACAGGATTGAATTTTAAAGAAAGGCCAAGATACGAAGATAATCTCCAATCAGTGCCACTTCAGCTACAAAGAAGAGGAAGATAATGACTCCGTTCACAAGGACAGACAAGAATAATTGATAGAAGGAGTCGGCTTCACTTGTTTGACTTGGCCTTGTAATCATATGGAGGCTAGCAAGCAGAATGATTCCAATGCTAATCACACATAAGAGAGCTGTAAATCGTAGGCTATCAAAGAAGGCAAAGAAACTAGCAATGGCAGTGAGGAAGATTGGAATTGCCAAGAGTTGACTATATTGTTGGAGAACTTTTTCTAGCGTCCAGTCCTTTTCTTGGTAGATAAATCGTCTTACGACGAAACTACCCAAGAGGAATGAAAAGAAGAAGAGTGTTGTTGCTACTAGGATAGAGATAATCGAAAAGAGATTTAATGAAGCAAATTGTTCAGGGAAGTGATTATGCATAGTTGCTATATGTCCATAGTAAGCATGTTTGATGTGGTAGATACTAAAGAAAAAGGAAGATGCAGAAAACAGAATGAGTAAGAGAAAGGCTGTGTAACTGTGTGTACTACTTGTTTCAAGCTTGCTTGTAGGAGATTTGATCGCTTCCACTAGCCAAGACCAAAAATCAAGTACTTGCTCTTTCCATTTATCCCTAGATTTTGGAGTTTGGTCGGGGATATAAGGACTTTCTAAGGATTTACTGAGAAGAAGGGGCTCTTTCGTGGTTGTTTTTTGTTGAGGAAGTGCTTCTTGACTCTCTTCAGCTATAGTGACTTTTTCTGTTTCCCCAGAAAGATCTTGCTCTTCTTCAGTAGAATCTAATGCTTTCTTTTCTTCTATTTCTGTTCTCGCTTCACTGTCTTCAGGCGTTTCAATTGTCTCTTCTTGCTGGCTTTCCAGTTTGACTTCAGCTTGAGAGACTTCCTCCTCTACTTGAGTATTTTTTTCAGTTGGTGTATCGAGATCGGCTATCGTTTCTTCAGCCTTGTCTGCAACCTCTTGAGCTTGCTCTTCAGGTTTGTTCTTGCTTGTTGCTTTTACAAAATCATTACTTTCAAACCATTCTTGTTTCATGGTAGAACCTCCTTTTTAGTTAGATAAATATGCTTCCATAGTAGCAGATGTAAGCGCTTTTGTCAACGTCTGTTTGGTATGGATATTAGCTCAATATTATTATCAGCTCTAGCAATGAGTTGATCCTTGACATCGGTTTTTTCAGTTTTGTAAGGGTTGCTTAATTCCGTACCTCTTGATTCAGGCTCTTCTCTTGTGAATTGGTGGATAGAACCATAGTTGCTTGAGATGTACCAGTTAATTCGTTGGTTCTCTTTCTGGTCTAGGATGATTCTGAGATAATATTTGGCAGTTAGTTCAACCTTACCATGGACTTGGATATTTTCAGCGTGGAAGTGCTTCTCTGTTGACTCTAGCTGACTATCTGTAAGGTCTGTATCAAAGATATTGATAATATTTGGTGTTGTGAGTTTGCTGTTTTTGATACGACTTCCTTCAATTCGGAGGAGATAGCCATTATTGGTATTGATGGTCGCATTTTCAAGACTAGCATTAGTGATACTGGTTTGTCCACGATTGGCTGACACGTTGATTCCTTTTAGACTTCTTCCTTTTGGCAATTGGAGAATAACTTCATTAAAACGACTAGAGTAGCTACTTGCGATATGGAGAATCCCGCCAATTCCAGAAGAGAGAAATGGAGTTTCAGACAGTTTCTTATCAGTGAGGCTCAGCGTTTTATCGTTCTGATTTGTGACAAGATCATGGTGAGCAGAAATAGATGGATGATAAGAAATGTGGATTTGATCATCGAAAGAGTCTGTGATGGTCAGCGCGTGTTGGTGGAGAGTAATTTCTAGGTTTTCGACTTCCTTGCCAAAGGTCAACTCTTCCATCCGACTATCATAGACCGGCTCCTTGGACATGGCAAGTAGGCTCTTAATTCCGTCAGATTGGATACCTACAAAGAGCAGGATAAAGCCGACAACAGTAGTCACCACACCAAAAATGAGAAATCCTCTTGTCAATTTACGCATGCTGGTCACCTCTCTTTCCTTTTTTGAGAACAAATTGCACCAGGCGAACAATGAGTAGGCCGAAGAAGCGGGCTACATAGGAAATACCTAGTAAGACTAGTGAAGAAGCACCGATAGCCAGTAAACCAGAACCAAAAATCAAGATAAAGGCTGATTTAGCTTGGGCTAAGACAGTGAAACTTTCAACTAAGAATAGGAATCCGCCGATGATACCAAGTATGGAAACCGCAAAGAAAGCCAGAATGACAGTCAAAGCTGCCACAAGGATTCCGAACAGGGCCACGAGGATGGCGATCCCCAGAGGAATACCGATGGGTGCTGCAAGGAGGGCTAACAAGGCGATATGTAAAATTTGTCGGTTATTTTTTTGAGCGGGCGCTTCATTGATTTTTTTATCGAGAAGATTGGAGAGAACTTCGTGGGCCGCTTCTTTGGGAGTTCCCAGGCTAGCGATAAGTTCTTCTTCTCCTTCGACTCCAGCATCGTCAAAGAGTTCCCTGAAATAGTCCATGGCTTCAATTTGATCAGCCTGAGGCAGTTTTTTGAGATAAAGTTCTAGCTGAGTCAGGTATTCAGTTCTTGTCATGGCGGATACTCCCTTCTATGATGCCATTGATGGTGTCTGTATAGAGTGTCCATTCATCTTTTAGGGTCAAGAGCTGTTCTATACCACCGTTTGTCAAGGAGTAGTATTTGCGCATGCGACCTTGGAACTCTCTAGAATAGGTTGTCAGAAAGCTATTGCCTTCCAATTTTTTGAGAATGGGATAGAGTGTGGATTCTTTGATATTAGCGATGAGCTTAATGGTTTGGCTAATCTCATAACCATAAGAATCCCCTTTTTCCAGTACGGCCAAGATGAGAAATTCAATCAAGGCAGAGGATGTTGGAAAGTACATGGGAAACCTCCTTTTCTAATGTGTAAGATTTTTATATATAATTTTTCTACACATACATTGTACATCTAAAAGAAAGCCCTGTCAAGAGAAATGTGTAAAATTTTTATATATAAAAAACTTCTAGGAAAAACTAGAAGTTTAGAGGATTTTATCAGCTCTGTCCACTGTAAAGAGGGCCACAGTCATCAGGATATCGACGAGCAAGAGGGCAGCTACAGCTGGTACCCAAGAGTGGAAAAGGTCAAAACTGTAACCAAAGAGAGTCGGTCCAAAGGCTGCTAGGATATAGCCTCCTGTTTGAGATAGACCAGACAATTGGGCTGTCTTTTCAGGAGCGCTTGTCTTGAGTGAAAAGTTGACCATGAGATAAGGGAAGAGGGCGCTGGTTGCGGTTCCGATGAGGAGATGGATGGCAAGCCAGTAAATGAAACTATTGACTGGGAAGAAGAGCATGGAAATGCCGACCACACCAGCTAGTGAGACCAGAGTGAGCATAAGCTGACGGTTGCGAGTAGATAAACTAGTTGTCAGGCTTGGGATGGTCATTGAAAAAGGAATGCTAATCAGAGAGAAGATAGATGTCAGCAAGCCAGCTTCGTGACTGGATAGGCCTGCGTGGATAGCCATGGTCGGTAGCCAAGTCATAGCAGTGTAAAAGAGTAAGGATTGAAAACCTGCAAAGACAATAACTGCCCAGACCTGTTTATTACGCATGACCTTTGTTTTGCTTTTTTGTTTGGTTTGTGGAGCCAGTCTGTGATTATAGCGGTGATTTGGGAGCCAGACCAAAAAGGTTGCTAGACAGAGCAGGGTGAGGAGGATGATGAGGCCTTTCCAAGAACTGGCTTGTGTAATAGGCACAGCTAGATAGGAAGCCAGAGCCGTCGCAATCCCCATAGACGTTACATATAAGGTGGTCAGAAAACCAATCTTCTTTGGTTGATTGGCTTGGATAAGACTAGGAAGCAGAACATTGATGACTGCGATACTTGCCCCAACCATCAAGGTTCCTAGATAGAGGAGAGGCAGATTGATTAGTCGAATCAGAGAACCGATAGTCAAGAAGAAGAGACTGTAGGTAAAGAGATGCTCCAAGCCGATTTTCTGAGCAAATCGGGTAGAAAATAACGAGAAGAGGGTAAACATGAGGAGGGGAAGACTGGTCAAAACACCAAGTGAACTGACTTCTACTCCCAGACCTTGCGAAATATCTCCCAAAATAATGGGTAAAACAGTAAAAGGAGTCCGCAAGGAAACACCAATCAGGATAATACCTGGAACAAAAAAAAGTGATTGCTTTTTCATATAATACCTCTTCTAACTGATTTTAATAACAGCTTATTTTAAGGCTTTTTCACTATAATGTCAAGTAAGGTTTCTGGCTTTCAAGATAAAAATGGGAAAGTCTTGAAAATTATGATAAAATAGTGGAAGGAAATCTATACATTGGAGAAAAACTGTGTCTGAAAAGCAAAAAATCAGCGTATTGATGTCGGTCTATATCAAGGAAAATCCGACATTTTTAAAGGATGCTATTGAGAGTGTTCAAAATCAGACCCTGAAACCGAGCGAGTTGGTTCTGGTTGAGGATGGGCCTTTGACACCTGAGCTCTATCAGGTATTAGACCAGGTGGAAGCCCAGTCTGAAATTCCAGTGAAACGCTGCCCTCTTGAGCAGAATCAAGGTCTGGGTCTGGCTCTTCGACAGGGTGTTTTGCAGTGTCAGTATGATATCATCGCTCGTATGGATACAGATGATATAGCTGTTCCAGACCGTTTTGAGAAACAGGTTCAGTTAATGGAGAAGGACAACCTCGACCTATTAGGTGGACATATTGCAGAATTTATTGACAATCCTGATGAGATTGTTTCTTATCGTCGTGTTCCGACTCAACATGCAGATATTGTGGCTTATCAAAGGATGAGAAGTGCCTTTAACCACATGACTGTCATGTTCAAGAAGGATATGGTTCTCAAGGCAGGCAATTATGAGGATGGGCTTTATATGGAGGATGACCTCCTCTGGCTCAATATGATTGCTGCGGGAGCTAAGACTGGAAACCTCGATCAAATCTTGTGTAGGGTTCGTGTCGGAGCAGGAATGTTTGAGCGTCGTGGAGGACTGCGCTACCTCAAACTTTATCGTCAGGCTCGTCAACGAATGCTGAAGAGAGGGCAAATTTCTTACATGGAATATGCCAAGAGTGTTGCCATTCAGATGGTTGTTGCTCTTTGTCCAGGATTTGTCCGACAGTTTATTTTTATGAAACTGTTACGAAAAAGCAATTAAAAGATTGTATCAAATCGTAAACTAGAGAAAAAGTGTTATAATAACAATATAAATATCCGGCTCTTTTAAGGAGGAGTAAATTTCTATGAATAAAAAACTCACAGATTATGTCATTGATCTGGTGGAAATTTTAAATAAACAACAAAAACAGGTCTTCTGGGGCATATTTGATATTTTCAGTATGGTGGTTTCCATCATTGTATCTTATATTTTATTTTATGGGCTGATTAATCCAGCACCTGTTGACTACATTATCTATACGAGTTTGGCCTTCCTGCTCTATCAATTGATGATTGGATTTTGGGGGTTGAACGCTAGTATCAGCCGTTACAGCAAGATTACGGACTTTATGAAAATCTTTTTTGGCGTGACTGCGAGCAGTGTTTTGTCTTATGGAATCTGCTATGCCTTCTTGCCACTCTTTTCAATCCGTTTCATTATTCTCTTTATCTTGTTAAGTACCTTCTTGATTCTATTGCCACGGATTACTTGGCAGTTAATCTACTCTAAACGCAAAAAAGGCAGTGGTGATGGGGAACATCGTCGTACCTTCTTGATTGGTGCTGGCGATGGTGGAGCTCTCTTTATGAACAGCTACCAACACCCAACCAGTGATTTGGAACTTGTCGGTATTTTGGATAATGATGAAAAGAAAAAAGGTCAAAAACTCGGTGGTATCCCTGTTTTGGGCTCTTATGATAATCTGCCTGAATTAGCCAAACGCCATCAAATCGAGCGTGTCATCGTTGCGATTCCGTCGCTTGATCCGTCAGAGTATGAACGTATCTTGCAGATGTGTAATAAGCTGGGTGTCAAATGTTACAAGATGCCTAAGGTTGAAACCGTTGTTCAGGGACTTCACCAAGCAGGTGGAGGCTTCCAGAAGATTGATATCACAGACCTTTTGGGCCGTCAGGAAATTCGTCTTGACGAATCGCGTCTGGGTGCAGAACTTACAGGTAAGACCATCTTAGTCACAGGTGCTGGTGGTTCAATCGGTTCTGAAATCTGTCGCCAAGTTAGCCGCTTCAATCCTGAACGCATTGTCTTGCTTGGTCATGGGGAAAATTCAATCTACCTTGTTTATCATGAATTGATTCGTAAGTTCCAAGGGATTGATTATGTACCAGTGATTGCCGACATTCAAGACTATGACCGTCTCTTGCAAGTCTTCGAGCAGTACAAGCCGGCTATTGTTTATCATGCGGCGGCCCACAAGCACGTTCCTATGATGGAGCGCAATCCAAAAGAAGCCTTCAAAAACAATATCCGTGGAACCTACAATGTGGCTAGGGCTGTTGATGAAGCCAAGGTGCCTAAGATGGTTATGATTTCGACGGATAAGGCGGTCAATCCCCCTAATGTTATGGGAGCAACCAAGCGCGTGGCTGAGTTGATTGTTACTGGATTTAACCAACGTAGTCAATCAACCTACTGTGCGGTTCGTTTTGGGAATGTTCTTGGTAGCCGTGGTAGTGTGATTCCAGTCTTTGAACGTCAGATTGCTGAAGGTGGGCCTGTAACGGTAACAGACTTCCGCATGACCCGTTACTTCATGACCATTCCAGAAGCTAGCCGTCTGGTTATCCATGCTGGTGCTTATGCCAAGGATGGAGAAGTCTTTATCCTTGATATGGGCAAACCAGTCAAAATTTATGACTTGGCCAAGAAAATGGTTCTTCTCAGTGGACACACCGAAAGTGAAATTCCAATCGTTGAAGTTGGAATTCGCCCAGGTGAAAAACTCTACGAAGAACTCTTGGTGTCAACCGAACTGGTTGATAATCAAGTTATGGATAAGATTTTCGTTGGTAAGGTTAATGTCATGCCTCTAGAAGCCATCGATCAAAAGATTGAAGAGTTCCGCACTCTCAGTGGAGATGAGTTGAAGCAAGCCATTATCGCCTTTGCTAATCAAACAACCCACGTTGAATAAAAAATCTTTAAAATCAGAAAACGCATATTATCAGGGACTTGAAAACCTTGGTAATATGCGTTTTGTTATGTGTAAACTTGCTTCGTTTTCTTCTGATACTCAATGAAAATCAAAGAGCAAACCAGGAAGCTAGTCGCAGGTTGCTCAAAGCACAGCGTTGAGGTTGCAGATAAATCTGACGTGGTTTGAATAGATTTTCGCGGAGTATGAAAGTGAGTTGTTACCCAGTCTATGTTATTGAAAATACTCCAAAATTTCTAAGGGTTTGTGGGCGATATAATCAGGTTGATAGTTTAGTAAATCTGCTTGCTCTCCAAATCCCCAAGTGACGGCTAATTTCTGAATGCCTGTTTCTTGAGCTCCCAGCATATCAAACTTGGTATCGCCGATGATGATAGCTTGTTGAGGTGCTAGTTGATGTGTCTGCAAGGCTTGGCGAATGACATCTGCCTTATGGGGGGCTTCAGGTCTAGAACCATAAATGCCATCAAAGAAATGATGGATTCCCAAATTTTTAGTCATATCCTGAGCGGTTGGTGTATTCTTTGTAGTGGTGATGTAGAGAGGATAATTGCTTGATAATTCCTCAAGCAATTCTACAATCTGAGGGAAGAGCTGAGCTTCATAGATGCCTTTTTCCTTATAGTAAGAACGGTATATCTGCACAGCCTCAGAGATTTGTTCTTTGGGAAGGCAGGTCGCAAAACTACTTTCAAGGGGCGGTCCCATAAAACCACGAATCGTTTTGGCATCAGGGCTAGGCACCCCTAGCTCCTTAAAGGTATGGGTAAAGGCGTTGTGAATCCCGATAGAACTGTCAACGAGGGTTCCATCCAGATCGAAAAAGATAGCTGAGATAGAGGTCATAGTTTCTCCTATTTGATAAGCTTATTCTCCGAAAATTTCTTTTTGGAGGCGACGACCAGTAGGGGTGGCAGCGAGTCCACCTTCCGCTGTTTCACGAAAGGCAGTTGGCATGCTTGCTCCTACTTGGTACATGGCATCGATAACTTCATCCACAGGAATTTTAGATTCGATACCTGCCAAGGCCATGTCTGCTGCGATGAAGGCAAAGCTAGCTCCCATGGCATTGCGTTTGACACAAGGAACTTCGACCAAGCCAGCCACAGGGTCACAGATGAGGCCCAGCATATTTTTAATGACAAAGGCAATGGCCTGACTGGCTTGATAAGGTGTCCCACCAGCAGCCAGAGTCAAGGCAGCAGCACTCATAGCAGAGGCAGAACCAACCTCGGCCTGACAGCCACCTTCAGCACCTGAGATAGAGGCATTGTTTGCGATGACTAGTCCAAAGGCACCAGCAGCAAAGAGGAAATCCAGCTGTTGCTCGTGGCTGAGGTCTAATTTTTCAATAGCAGCAGTGAGAACTGAGGGCAGACAGCCAGCACTTCCTGCGGTCGGAGTGGCACAAACCAAGCCCATTTTGGCATTGTGTTCATTGACTGCGATGGCATTTCGGGCAGCAGAGAGAACCGTGTAATCTGATAGAGTTTTTCCGTTTTTGATATAGTGATCCAATTTGGCAGCATCTCCACCTGTCAGGCCACTACGAGATTTATTTTCATTAAGGCCAAGTTGGACAGAGGCTTTCATGACTTCTAGATTGCGTTCCATGAGAAGGAGGACTTCTTCACGTTCACGACCAGTCAATTCAAACTCAGTAGTAATCATGAGTTCTGCGACATTTCCTTGAAAGTCCAGTTCTGCTCGCTCGACCAATTCTTTGATAGAATAAAACATGCTTCCCCCTATTTAAAGAAATTGACATTGTGGAGATGAGGGATTTTACGAATTTCTTCGATGGCCTCATCACAGTTGCGACTGTCGACTTCGATAATCATAATGGCTTTTTCACCAGCTTTTTCACGAGTAACATTCATCTGGGCGATATTGATACCATAGCGTGAAAGGGCCTCTGTTACGAGGGCAATCATACCTGGAATATCTTGATGAACGATAATGATAGTCGGTGTATTCATATTGAGAGAGACGGCAAAGCCATTGAGTTCGGTGACCTGAATGTTTCCTCCACCGATAGAAATACCAGTCACGCTGATGGTCTTGTGGGCATTTTTGACGGTAATTTTAGTGGTGTTTGGGTGAGGAGCATTGCTGTCTTTCTGAATAGTCCAGACAATCTTGATGCCACGCTTGTGGGCAATCTCCAAACTGTTTGGAATTTCAGGATCATCTGTATCCATGCCTAAAATACCAGCAACAAGGGCTAGGTCTGTCCCGTGACCACGATAAGTCTTGGCAAACGAGTTAAATAGTTGGAATTCGACTTCTGTCGGAGTATCATCAAAAATGGAAGAGACAATCTTCCCAATACGAACAGCACCAGCGGTATGGCTACTAGATGGGCCAATCATAACTGGTCCGATGATATCAAAGACAGATTGAAAACGAAGTGATTTCATCAGTTTCCCCTTATAAAAATTCTTATCTCTATTATATCAAAGAATGAAGGTCTTGACTTTAATTGTGGATGAAAACCTTTTTACACTACAAATAGCATAAAAATAGTATCTTTTATGACAAAAATAGCTTATTTAGGGAAATAAAAAATAATTTTGTAATATTTCTACATAAAAGTGTCAAGAAACAGTAATATTTAAAGGGTATGATAGTACTATAGAAAGAAGGAGAATTTTCGAATATGAAATCAACAACTAAAAAGATTAAAACAACTCTTGCAGGAGTAGCTGCCTTGTTTGCAGTATTTGCTCCATCATTTGTAGCTGCTCAAGAATCATCAACTTACACTGTTAAAGAAGGTGATACACTTTCAGAAATCGCTGAAACTCACAACACAACTGTTGAGAAATTGGCAGAAAACAATCACATTGACAACATCCATATGATTTATGTTGGTCAAGAGTTGGTTATCGACGGTCCAGCAGCGCCAGTAGCACCAGCTTCAACGACTTATGAAGCTCCAGCTGCCCAAGATGAAGCTGTTTCAGCTCCAGCAGCAGAAACTACAGAGGTGGCAGAAGAAGAAACTCCAGTAGCAAGCGAAACAGTAGCCGAAGAAACAGTTACTTCAACTGTAAGCGGATCTGAAGCAGAAGCCAAAGAATGGATCGCTCAAAAAGAATCAGGCGGTAGCTACACAGCTACAAACGGACGTTACATCGGACGTTACCAATTGACAGATTCATACTTGAACGGTGACTACTCAGCTGAAAACCAAGAACGTGTAGCAGATGCCTACGTTGCAGGACGTTACGGTTCATGGACAGCCGCTAAAAACTTCTGGCTTAACAACGGCTGGTATTAAGAAATAGCGAACAGAATAATATGAAAAGGTCGAGGAAATCCCTCGACTTTTTTATAATTTCTTTGGTTGATAATAGGTCTCCACTTCTTTTTTGAGAAAGGCTAGAATGGAAGTTTCATCAGTCAGCTCCAGAAGGGAGAATCCTTTTTGGATAAGTTTAGAATCATCTGTACAAATCCCAATACGGACATAGCAGATAGCAAGCCTATCGTAGCTTTTCTTGTTCTTAGCGTCCTCTAGTAAAGTATAGCAGATTTGTTGGCACATGTTTTTGTCTTGATTGTATAAGTAAATGGTGGAAAGGTTGAGTAGGATTGCCATTCGTAAGTCATATAAATGTTGGTAGTTTTTATAGACTTCCAAGCGTTGCAAGATTTTTTCAGTGATGAGATGGAGGTGTTCAATGGGAAAGCTGAAAAGGATGGTATTGAGGATTTTTAGGTCATTTTCATACCATGTATCTTGTTTTTCAATTTTCTCCCAAAGTTTTTTGACAGTCTGTTGCACTTGGTCTGACAGTTGCTCTGTACCATGTTGGCGGATATGAATGACAATTTTCAACATATCTCTGATTTCTTCTATGGGCAGGTCGTGGTGGGTTTTGAGATAGTCTTGGCATGTTTCAAAAAAATTAACTAGACTACTGCTACCAATGATGGAATTCATATTGAGATAGGTTTGCATGATTTCTGTTCGTTGGCTCGGTTGATAGAGGTGGCAGATATAGTCAAACTCTTCAAAACTCATATTGATTTGCCGGAGAAGAAACTCCATATTTTCATATTTGGGAGTTACTTTACCACTTTCAATTTTTGATAAGCTGGTTCTTGAGAGAACTTCCCCACAGACCTCTTCTTGGGTCAATCCTTTTGACTCACGTATTTCTTTATATACTTTCCCGAAATCATAACGCATGATTTTCTCCTTTTCGTGAAAAAAGTTAACAAAGAATAAAATCCTATTAAAAATATTGTATCATAGTAATATAAAAAGTAGAGAATAAAACTAAAATAAGATTGGTATAATTTTAAAATGGGCTTAACAGTACTATGATGTAGCTAGAAAAGAGGTGGAAAAATGTTTAAAAATAAGGAGCTTTTTCGAGTAGTCATGATATTTGTGATAGGAATCATCCTCATTTTAATAACGCCCGTCTTATTTAAAGTTGTTATGGAACTATTTTTAAAATAAAAAGGCCTCTGCTTTAGGCGGAGTCGTGATTCAGGAGGTTAAGTGATGAACTACAATTTAAAATATCTTTTATCAGGACTATTTATCATAGTCTTTATAGGTTTTCTAGTCTGGATGCGTTATTTTAATCAGAAGAAGGAAGAAGAGCATTCGGATGTGTCTTTTGAAGCGAGATTAGACAGTGAGGTTAAGACATTATATAAACAACTAGGATTGGGTGAGGAGCCTCATTATTTCTTAGCCTATCGCTACCTACATCCCTGGTTTAATTTGGCGATTTTACCACCAACAGTTGAAATTTTCTTAACTAAAATAGCGCTGGTGATGGTGACTCCAGATGAACTACTGATAAGAAATCTTGGGAATGGGATGACTTTCACAAGTGAGCACCATCGTGATTTGCGACAAGGACTTATCCGCATTCCAAAATCAGAGATGAAAGAATTTGAGATTCGCAACTGGAAAAGAGTTTTTATATTTGGCGATTTTTTGACAATTAAAACAAGCCAACATAGCTATTATTTGCAGGTTAGAGATGATGGACTTCAAAAAGGAAGTCTTTCTACCAAACACTTCTCCGACTTGAAACGACAAGATTTTCTCGGATTATTGACAGATAAACGGACATTTTGATAGACGATTGCCCTAACGGCTTATTGTAAACTTTACAGATAAGCTGTAAACACTAGAATCCATTCAGAAAGGCAATTCCTATGAAAAATAAAATTTTAATCATTATTTATATATTAGCCTCGCTAATCATCAGTTTTCTAATCTTTTCACTTTTGCATATTGATTTTAAATGGTGGGCAACTCTGGCTATAAGTGCAGGATTTATTTACACCTACTTAAAATTTAGTAAAAAATAAAAAGCACTTGCACCTATCTCACTTTCGTCTCTTCACGGGAGGTATCTCTATGAAAAAAATCAGTCATCTTTGTATGCTCCTGCTCTTGCTGTGTACTACGTTTTTTGTCCTGAATGTAAATGTTACACGAGAAATAGTGCGGATTCAGGAGATGGGCAAGACAGCTTATTCATTTGACTTGTACTTGAAAGATGTCACCAAACCGACAGAAACTATTCTCCAGTTTTTTGAAGAGGTTGTAAGCCAAGACAAGGTCTCTATTATCAAAGTAGATAATGGCGATGAGGCCGTCAAGGCTGGTGTTTTTGATAAAGATACCTTCCCCTACCAAGAGTTTGGGATTTCTTCTCTTGATTTTACCACAGATGGTGAAGGAGTCTATAGTAATAAAGAAATTTCCAATAAACTTGGTACGATTCCGACCTTTCTAAAAGCCAAACCTATTCAGCTTATGACTTTTCAAACCTATATCAAGGATACATCTCGTAGTTTAAATGGTCGCTATACGATAACTTCTACACAAGAGATGGACAAGGATAGGATTGTACAGAAATGGAGCGATTTTTTCAAGATAGACCAGGCTACCTTGCTAGAGCCGACCTACAAAAGTGCAGTGGAAGTCATAAATCGAGATTTGCTTTTATCTGCCATTGTTTTTGTCTTGGCTATTTTGCTTCTTGTGTTAGTGACAGTGTATCAACCGATGATGGAGATGAAACGAGTTGGGGTACAAAAATTACTTGGTTTTCAAGATAGGGCTGTTTTAGCTGATGTTGTAAAAGGCAACCTTTACCTCCTCCTAGGTGGGGCTCTTGTGATCAATCTAGGCGTGTTTTTCTTGCTTGATTATAAGCCAAAAGATTTGTTTCCTATGCTGTGGTTGTCTCATTTTTTGCTGTTGCAGCTTTATCTCTTTATCAGTTGGTTGACTTACCTCTTAATCCAAAAAATGACAATCAGCTCTCTGCTGAAAGGTTTTTCATCTTTCAAATTTGGTCTACTCTTTAATTATTTGATGAAAATTGGAACTACCATTTTACTGACAGTCTTGCTAGTTGGGGTAGGAAAAAGTTTGGAGCAAGAAAACAAAGAGTTGGATTACCAGAAACAGTGGATCAGCCAAGGAAATTATCTGACCTTAGAAACTTTCCAACTCAATGATAACTTGTGGCAAGAGCAGTTGGCAGGCTCAGGGAAGGCATTGGATTATTTCTATCGATTTTATCAGGATTTGGTAGAAAAAACGCAGGCGGGCTATGTGCAGAGTAGCAGTCTTCCTGTAAAAAATTTTGTCCAATCAGAACAGATTCAGCAATATCAGTTAACAGATACGGTGGATGTTTACTATGCCAATCGCAATTTTCTAAAGAGCAAGGGATTCAAGCTACCAGATACCGGTATTAAAAAAGTTATTTTGATGCCAGCAAGTACGAAAGGTGAAGAAGATAAAAATCAGCTCTTGGGAAAATCCATAGCCTATCTTTCTATGAGGTATGAAGATCAGCAAAAGCAAACAATAGAAGATATGGATGTCGAGATTGCCTATTATGAAGGAGATTGGTCATTTTTCCCATATAGTGATAAGCGAAAGGAAAATCTCTCCAATCCAATTATTAGCTTGGTCAATGATTCTGATATGATGTGGGATGAGAAAGCCTCCCTGTCAACAACTGGCTTAAATAATCCGATGAAAATTGAAAATACGGTTCAACATCAAAAAGAGATTACAGAGTTAGTTGAGAAATTGTCAGATGGAAATTATTTAAAATTTTCATCTATTCAAGCCATTCAACAAGAGAAAGTGGATTCTTATCGAGATGCTGTTCGGAATTTTAACCTACTCTTTGCTTTGTTTGGTCTCCTTAGCATGATGATTTCCTACTTTTTACTCGTTACTACTTTCTTGTTGAAGCGCAGGGATATCATTACCAAGAAGTTTATGGGGTGGAAACTGGTCGATCGCTACCGTCCTCTCCTCGTTCTGCTCTTGCTGGGCTATAGTCTCCCTCTTCTAGTCTTGATTTTCTTTGCCCATGCGCTCCTGCCGCTTCTGCTGTTTGCAGGCTTTACATGTTTGGATATACTATTTGTGTTAGTCTTGGCTTCTAGGATGGAGAAAAGAAGTCTAGTAGAGTTATTGAAAGGGGGCATCTTATGATTGAGTTGGAAAATATTACCAAAACCATTGGGGGAAAAGTGATTTTGGATCACTTGTCTCTCAGGATTGATCAGGGGGATTTGGTAGCCATTGTTGGTAAGAGCGGTAGTGGTAAGTCGACCTTGTTAAATTTATTAGGTTTGATAGATGGTGAATATAGCGGACGGTATGAGATTTTTGGCCAGACAAATCTAGCGGTTAATTCTGCCAAGTCACAAACAATAATCCGTGAACATATCTCTTATCTGTTTCAAAATTTTGCCCTGATTGATGATGAAACGGTCGAGTACAATCTCATGCTGGCGCTGAAATATGTGAAATTGTCCAAGAAAGACAAGCTCAAAAAGGTGGAAGAGATTTTAGAGAGAGTAGGTTTGCCAGCTACTTTGCATCAAAAGGTTTCCGAGTTGTCTGGTGGTGAACAACAACGAATTGCAGTTGCTAGAGCCATCTTAAAACCCAGCCAGCTGATTTTAGCTGATGAACCGACAGGTTCTCTGGACCCTGAAAATAGAGATTTGGTCTTGAAGTTTCTCTTAGAGATGAATAGAGAGGGGAAAACAGTCATTATTGTGACCCATGATGCTTATGTAGCTCAACAATGTCATCGTATCATTGAATTGGGCAAGGGAAAATGAGTTCGTTCAGTCGCTTCTTTTAACTGACCGAATACTCATGTTTTTCAGAGAGAAATAGCATAAATACGCCTAGGAATGACATTTTTATGTAGTATTTCTAGGTTTTTTTGTTTCAAATTGAAAATTTTTTCAATTTAGGCTTGACAAACGATGAGGATAGATGTATTATTTATACAACCAAAAGGAATAAACATAAAGGAGGCTTTGTTATGAATAAGATGAAGAAGGTGTTGATGACGATGTTTGGTTTAGTGATGCTCCCCCTACTATTTGCTTGTAGTAACAATCAATCGGCTGGAATTGAAGCCATCAAGTCCAAAGGAAAATTGGTTGTAGCCCTCAATCCAGATTTTGCCCCATTTGAATATCAAAAAGTGGTTGATGGGAAAAATCAGATTGTGGGTTCAGATATCGAATTAGCCAAGGCTATCGCAACAGAACTAGGTGTCGAACTGGAACTATCTCCTATGAGTTTTGACAATGTATTGGCTGGTGTTCAATCAGGAAAAGCTGACCTTGCCATATCAGGTGTTTCTAAGACAGATGAACGGAGCAAGGTGTTCGACTTTTCAATTCCCTACTATACTTCAAAAAATAAGCTCATTGTCAAAAAATCTGACTTGGCCACTTATCAGTCTGTAAACGACTTGGCGCAGAAGAAGGTCGGAGCGCAGAAAGGTTCGATTCAAGAAACGATGGCGAAAGATTTGCTACAAAATTCTTCCCTCGTATCTCTGCCTAAAAATGGGAATTTAATCACTGATTTAAAATCAGGACAAGTGGATGCCGTTATCTTTGAAGAACCAGTTGCCAAGGGATTTGTGGAAAATAATCCTGATTTAGCAATCGCAGAACTCAATTTTGAAAAAGAGCAAGATGATTCCTACGCAGTCGCTATGAAAAAAGATAGCAAGGAATTGAAAGAGGCAGTCGATAAAACCATTCAAAAGTTGAAGGAGTCTGGGGAATTAGACAAACTCATTGAGGATGCATTTAAAGCGTCCATTGAAAAATAGAAAGAAGGAAAAGAACATGAGTAAAGAAAAAGTAATTTTGGCCTATTCTGGCGGTTTGGACACATCAGTTGCTATTACCTGGCTAAAGAAAGACTATGATGTTGTTGCAGTTTGTATGGATGTGGGTGAAGGGAAAGACCTAGATTTCATCCATGATAAGGCTCTCAAGGTTGGGGCAGTCGAATCTTATGTCGTTGATGTTAAGGACGAATTTGCTACAGATTATGTGCTAGTAGCTCTTCAGTCACATGCCTACTATGAACAAAAGTACCCCTTGGTATCTGCCTTGAGCCGCCCGCTTATTTCTAAAAAATTGGTTGAAATCGCGCATCAGACAGGAGCGACTACAATTGCTCATGGTTGTACCGGTAAGGGGAATGACCAAGTACGTTTTGAAGTATCGATTGCAGCCTTGGATCCCAATTTAAAAGTGATTGCGCCAGTTCGTGAATGGAAATGGTCTCGGGAGGAAGAAATTCATTATGCCAAGGAAAATGGGGTACCTGTTCCTGCTGACCTTGACAATCCTTACTCTGTTGACCAAAATCTTTGGGGACGTGCCAATGAGTGTGGTATTTTGGAAAATCCATGGAATCAGACTCCAGAAGAAGCCTTTGGCATCACATCTTCTCCAGAGGAAGCTCCAGATACGCCAGAATACATTGAGATTGAGTTTAGTGAAGGTGTTCCAGTTTCCCTCAATGGAGAAGGGCTAAAATTGGCAGATTTGATTCAAAAACTCAATGAAATAGCTGGGAAACATGGGGTCGGACGGATTGACCACGTGGAAAATCGCTTGGTGGGGATTAAATCAAGAGAAATCTATGAGTGCCCAGGGGCAGTGACCCTACTGACAGCTCATAAGGAAATTGAGGATTTGACGCTTGTGAGAGAAGTGGCTCATTTTAAACCAATCATAGAAAATGAATTATCAAATCTCATTTATAATGCTTTATGGTTTAGTCCGGCTACACAAGCCTTGATTGCGTATATTAAAGAGACTCAAAAAGTTGTCAATGGGACTGCAAAAGTCAAACTGTATAAGGGAAGCGCTCAGGTCGTGGCTCGGAAATCACCAAATTCACTTTACGATGAAAATTTGGCGACTTATACTAGTGCAGATACCTTTGACCAAGATGCGGCTGTTGGCTTTATTAAATTGTGGGGACTTCCAACCAAGGTTCATTCTGAGGTTCAAAAAAGCGCCAAATAGGGCGATTGACTAGAGAGGTGGATGTGATATGGCTAAGAATACAAAATTATGGGGTGGTCGCTTTGAAGGTACTGTCGAAGACTGGGTAGAGCGCTTTGGTGCGAGTATATCTTTTGACCAAAAATTAGCTAAATTTGATGTGATTGGTTCCTTAGCCCACGTTCAGATGTTGGGTCAGACGGACATTTTGAGTTTGGAGGAGTCAGAAAAGATCCAAGCAGGCTTGAAAGAGCTCTTAGAAGAGCTAGAGGCAGGTCAACTTGATTTTGATATCGCAAATGAAGATATTCATATGAATATGGAAGTATTGCTGACAGAAAAAATTGGTCCTCTTGCAGGGAAATTACATACAGCTCGTTCTCGAAATGACCAAGTTGCGACAGATATGCACTTGTATCTCAAGGACCAACTAGGTCATGTCCTAGATAAACTGGCTCATCTCAAGGGTATTTTATTAGATTTGGCGGAAAATCATGTGGAGACGATTATGCCGGGCTATACTCATCTGCAACATGCCCAGCCTATTAGTTTTGCCCACCATCTGATGGCTTACTACAACATGTTTCAAAGAGACAGTGAACGTTTTGAATTTAACCAGCAGCATACAGACCTATGCCCTCTAGGTGCGGCAGCTTTGGCAGGAACGACTTTCCCCATTGATCGCCAATTGTCTAGCGATTTGCTGGAGTTTAAGCAACCTTATACAAATTCTTTGGATGCTGTTAGTGACCGCGATTTTATCTTAGAATTTCTATCCAATGCTAGCATACTCATGATGCATATGAGCCGTTTTTGTGAAGAAATGATCAATTGGTGTAGTTTTGAGTACCAATTCATTACCTTGTCAGATACATTTACAACAGGTTCCTCTATTATGCCCCAAAAGAAAAATCCAGATATGGCTGAGTTGATTCGAGGAAAGACTGGTAGAGTTTATGGGAATCTGTTTGGGCTATTGACAGTCATGAAGTCCTTGCCTTTAGCTTATAATAAGGATTTGCAAGAGGATAAGGAAGGAATGTTTGACACGGTCGAAACGATTTTAAATTCCCTTGATGTGTTAGCAGGTATGTTATCTAGCTTGCAGGTAAACAAGGAAAAAATGCAAGAGTCGACAGAGAAGGACTTTTCAAATGCGACTGAGTTGGCAGATTATTTGGCAGGGAAAGGCTTGCCATTTAGAGAAGCTCATGAGGTTGTGGGAAGATTAGTGCTAGACTCTATCAAGTCTGCTAAAAATATTCAAGATTGGACTTTGGAGGAATTGCAAACCTATCATTCCCTTATTGCCGAGGATATTTATGTCTACTTACAACCTAAAACTGCTGTGCAAAGACGAAATTCCTTGGGAGGTACAGGATTTGACCAAGTGAAATACCAGATTGCAGTTGCTAAGAAAGCGAATGAAGCTAAAAAGTGCTAGATTGATAGGTTCAGAATAAGAGGTTGGTCGATTATCAGCCTCTTTCTTGTCTTCTCTAATCAAGCATGTTATAATGAATACTGCTCAAGCGACCTTCAATCGTGAAGCACACACGACCTTCAATCGTGAATAAACGAATAGATGGGAGACTTACCATGAGTGATAACTCTAAAACACGTGTTGTCGTGGGGATGAGTGGTGGTGTTGATTCGTCGGTGACGGCTCTTTTGCTCAAGGAGCAGGGCTACGATGTGATCGGTATCTTCATGAAGAACTGGGATGACACAGATGAAAACGGCGTCTGTACGGCGACCGAAGATTACAAGGATGTGGCTGCGGTAGCAGACCAGATTGGCATTCCTTACTACTCTGTCAATTTTGAAAAAGAGTACTGGGACCGCGTTTTTGAGTATTTCCTAGCGGAATACCGTGCAGGGCGCACGCCAAATCCAGATGTTATGTGCAACAAGGAAATCAAGTTCAAGGCCTTTTTGGACTATGCTATGACCTTGGGGGCAGACTATGTAGCGACGGGGCACTATGCCCGTGTAGCGCGTGATGAGGATGGCATCGTTCACATGCTTCGTGGCGTGGACAATGGCAAGGATCAGACCTATTTCCTCGGTCAACTTTCGCAAGAACAACTCCAAAAAACCATGTTCCCACTGGGGCATTTGGAAAAGCCTGAAGTACGAAAACTAGCTGAAGAAGCAGGTCTTGCGACTGCCAAGAAGAAAGATTCGACAGGGATTTGCTTTATCGGAGAAAAGAACTTTAAAAACTTTCTCAGTAACTACCTACCAGCTCAGCCAGGTCGCATGATGACTGTGGATGGTCGCGATATGGGCGAGCATGCAGGCCTTATGTACTATACGATTGGTCAGCGTGGCGGACTCGGTATCGGTGGGCAACACGGTGGTGACAATGCACCTTGGTTCGTTGTCGGAAAAGACCTAAGCAAGAATATTCTCTATGTTGGACAAGGTTTCTACCATGACTCGCTTATGTCAACTAGTCTAGAGGCTAGTCAAGTCCACTTTACTCGTGATATGCCAGAGGAGTTTACGATCGAATGTACGGCTAAATTCCGCTATCGTCAGCCTGATTCGAAGGTGACCGTCCATGTCAAAGGAGACAAGGCAGAAGTTATCTTTGCAGAACCGCAACGCGCCATCACACCAGGACAGGCAGTTGTCTTTTACGATGGAGATGAGTGTCTAGGTGGTGGCTTGATTGACAATGCTTATCGAGATGGACAAGTTTGTCAGTACATTTAGATTGACAAATTTTCTCAATTTGCTACAATAATAAAAGCAATAGAAATGATGGTCAAAGCTCATGGATGTTGCAGGCTTTTTTGTCCTGCACTTCTTTGGAGTTTTGACTGTTTTTGTGTCGTTTAAGGGAAAGGATAAAAATGACTCAACAAGACTTTCGGACAAAAGTGGGAAATACGGTTTTTGGTGTTCGGGCGACAGCCTTGATTCTCCAAAATGGCAAGTTTCTAGTCACCAGAGACAAGGGCAAGTATTATACTATTGGCGGTGCGATTCAAGTCAATGAAAGCACGGAAGACGCGGTAGTCCGTGAAGTGAGGGAAGAACTGGGTGTCCGAGCTCAAGCTGGGCAGCTAGCTTTTGTGGTTGAAAATCGTTTTGAACAGGACGGTGTTTCCTATCACAATATCGAGTTTCATTATCTGGTGGACTTGCTTGAGGATGCCCCATTGATCATGCAGGAAGATGAGAAAAGGCAGCCCTGTGAGTGGATTGACATAGACAAGCTTGAGGGTATTAATCTAGTTCCAGCCTTTCTAAAAACAGCCTTACCAACTTGGGACGGCCAACTAAGACACATTCATCTTGAGGAATAGGAGAGAAACATGACTTATAATTTTACAGAAGAATACGATATTATTGTAATTGGTGCAGGACACGCTGGGGTTGAGGCTTCCTTGGCAGCTAGCCGTATGGGCTGCAAGGTCTTGCTTGCGACCATCAACATTGAAATGCTGGCTTTCATGCCTTGTAATCCCTCTATCGGTGGTTCTGCCAAAGGGATTGTCGTGCGTGAAGTCGATGCCCTCGGTGGTGAAATGGCCAAAACCATTGACAAGACTTACATCCAGATGAAGATGCTCAACACAGGGAAGGGGCCAGCGGTGCGTGCTCTTCGTGCGCAGGCTGACAAGGAACTTTACTCTAAGGAAATGCGCAAGACAGTTGAAAATCAAGAGAATCTCACCCTTCGTCAAACCATGATTGATGAGATTTTGGTGGAAGATGGCAAGGTTGTCGGTGTTCGTACAGCGACCCATCAAGAATATGCCGCCAAGGCAGTTATCGTGACGACAGGAACTGCACTCCGTGGGGAAATCATCATCGGAGACCTCAAGTATTCGTCAGGTCCTAACCATAGCCTAGCTTCGATTAACCTTGCTGATAACCTTAAGGAATTAGGCCTCGAAATTGGTCGTTTCAAGACAGGGACACCTCCACGTGTTAAGGCTTCTTCTATCAACTACGATGTGACAGAGATTCAGCCAGGGGACGAAACGCCAAATCACTTCTCATACACTTCGCGTGATGAGGACTATGTCAAGGATCAGGTGCCATGTTGGTTGACCTATACTAATGGAACCAGTCATGAGATTATCCAAAACAACCTTCACCGTGCGCCTATGTTTACAGGTGTGGTCAAGGGAGTGGGACCTCGTTACTGTCCGTCGATTGAGGACAAGATTGTGCGCTTTGCGGACAAGGAACGCCATCAACTCTTCCTTGAGCCAGAAGGGCGTAATACAGAGGAAGTCTATGTTCAAGGTCTATCAACCAGTCTGCCTGAGGACGTCCAACGTGACTTGGTTCATTCTATCAAAGGTTTGGAAAATGCTGAAATGATGCGAACAGGTTATGCCATTGAATACGACATGGTCTTGCCTCACCAGTTGCGTGCAACTCTGGAAACTAAGAAAATCTCAGGACTTTTTACTGCTGGCCAGACAAATGGAACGTCAGGTTACGAAGAAGCTGCTGGCCAAGGGATTATCGCGGGTATCAATGCGGCTCTGAAAATCCAAGGCAAGCCTGAGTTGATTTTGAAGCGCAGTGACGGTTATATCGGGGTCATGATTGATGACTTGGTGACCAAGGGAACTATTGAACCTTACCGTCTCTTGACCAGTCGTGCTGAATACCGTCTCATCCTCCGTCATGATAATGCTGATATGCGTTTGACAGAGATGGGACGCGAGATTGGACTTGTGGATGATGAACGCTGGGCTCGATTTGAAATCAAGAAAAATCAATTTGACAATGAGATGAAGCGCCTAGACAGTATCAAACTCAAGCCAGTCAAGGAAACCAATGCTAAGGTTGAGGAGATGGGCTTCAAGCCGTTGACAGATGCGGTGACTGCCAAGGAATTCCTTCGCCGTCCAGAAGTTTCTTACCAAGATGTGGTAGCTTTCATCGGGCCAGCTGCAGAGGACTTGGATGACAAGATTATCGAATTGATTGAAACAGAAATCAAGTACGAAGGCTATATTTCTAAAGCCATGGATCAGGTTGCCAAGATGAAACGCATGGAAGAAAAACGTATTCCAGCCAATATTGATTGGGATGATATTGATTCTATCGCGACAGAAGCTCGCCAGAAGTTCAAACTTATCAATCCAGAAACAATTGGCCAAGCCAGCCGTATTTCGGGAGTTAATCCGGCAGATATTTCTATTTTGATGGTGTATCTGGAAGGTAAAAATCGTAGTATTTCTAAAACTCTTCAAAAATCAAAATGATACGTCGTCGGCTTCTTACGAATGAGTTCAAAGCTTGGCTTTGATTCATCTACAGCCTCCCATAGTTCCCCGAACTATGGGAGCTAACTTAAGTTATGCTTTCGCCTAGCCTTCTAGTCTGATTTCGATTTTTATTGAGTTTCAATCTTAAAAGAAAGCATAGAGAAAAACAGCTCCGAGGACGGGGCTGTTTTATAATTTATTCTTCATCTGGTGTGAGGATCATTGGAATAATGATTGGTTCACGTTCTGTATTTTCATAGAGGAAGGGGCGAATGGCGTTGACAATGGCACCATTGACAGATTGCACGCTAGCGTCCTTGTTTTTCAGTGCGATACGAATCGCATTGAAGAGGATGCGCTGGCTTTGGCGAATCAAATCACCAGACTCTCTCATGTAGACAAAGCCTCGGCTAAGGATATCTGGACCAGACAGAATCATCTGCGATTTGAAGTCAACAGTTGCGACTGCTAGAACGACACCGTCTTCAGATAAATCACGACGGTCTTTGAGGACAGCAGCGCCGATTTCGCCGATACGATTTCCATCGACATAGATGTCTTGGGCATTGAAATGACCTGCGATACGAGCTGAGTCAGCAGTAAGAGCAAGCACATCACCATTGCTCATGATAAAGATATTGTCCTTCTCGACACCAGTATCCACCGCTAGTCCAGCGTGGACTTTTTGCATGCGGTATTCACCGTGGACAGGCATGAAGTATTTTGGCTTAATCAAGCGGAGCATGAGTTTTTGCTCTTGCTGACCACCGTGTCCAGATGTATGGATATTGTTCACTTTACCGTGGATAACTTCGACACCAGCTTCAGAAATGATGTTAATCAGCTTGTTGACGCTAGTCGTGTTTCCAGGGATTGGGCTAGAAGAGAAGATAACCGTATCACCGGGTTGGAGTTGTACCTGACGGTGGGTTCCGTTGGCGATACGAGAGAGGGCCGCCATCGGCTCACCCTGACTACCTGTACAGAGGATCAGAATTTCTCCTGCAGGGTAGTCTTTGATTTCATTTGGCTCGATAAAGGTTCCTTTAGGAGCTTTGATGTAACCAAGTTCGATTCCGTTGACAATGGCCTTTTCCATAGAACGACCAAAGACAGCAATCTTGCGTCCAGTCTTAACAGCAGCCTCTGTTGCTTGCTGGAGACGGAAGATATTTGAGGCAAAGGATGCAAATATGATACGTCCTTCAATGCCTTGGATGATCTTCATGATGGACTGACCAACGACTTTTTCAGAGTTGGTAAAGGTTGGCACTTCCGCATTTGTCGAGTCAGACAGGAGACAGAGCACGCCTTCTTCACCAAGGGCAGCCATACGGTGCAAGTCTGCCGGTTCTCCAACTGGAGTAAAGTCGAACTTGAAGTCACCCGTACAGACGATTTTCCCCTGAGGAGTATGAATGACAATCCCCAAAGGCTCTGGAATAGAGTGAGTGGTTCTAAAGAAAGTTGCCTTGAGATTTTTAAAGGTCAACTCAGTGTTGTGGTTGATTTCGTAAAGTTTGGCGTTGCGCAAGAGGCTGTGTTCTTCGAGTTTTCCACGGATTAAAGCTAAGGCAAGCGGTCCAGCGTAGATAGGGACATTTGCTTGCTTGAGCAGAAAGGGAATCCCACCAATGTGGTCCTCGTGTCCGTGGGTAATCAAAACAGCCTTGACGCGGTCGATATTGTCTACAATGTAAGAGTAATCAGGAATGACGTAGTCGATACCCAGCAAGTCATCTTCTGGGAATTTAATCCCAGCATCGACGATGATAATCTCATCTTGGTATTCAATTCCGTAAGTGTTTTTCCCGATTTCTCCCAGACCACCGATGGCAAAAACGCCGACTTCTTCAGGTTTAAGAGTGTAGGCCATATTAGAACTCCGTAATTTCGAAGGCGCCAGTTTCTTTTTCGTAATCTAGCAATTTGTCAGACAAGAGTTCGATATACTCGATGTTGTACTCTGGGCGATTTTCTTCGACAAGTTGGCGAGCAGCGATGCGACCCTCAAGTTCTGAGCTGGCATCGATATCTAGGTAAAGTGCGCGTGTAGTTTCACGACGTGGGCTACGTTCTTTTGTTTCTTGATAAAAAACTTTGTAAATCATATAGTTCCTTTCTATTTACAGGTCAGCTTATTCCAAACTTTTAGCATAGATTTGCTTGATTTCATTCCATTTTGTGTCTAGATTGACCTTGATTCGTTACAATTATTTCAATTATACCACAAAATGAAAAATTAGTAAAAGACAGAAACGAGAAAGTCAGGGGACGATTTCTTTAGTAAGCGCTTGCAAAAATAAAGAAAATGTGCTATATTGATAATGGAAGTGAAATTTATCGCTTGTCATAATTCCATATAGATTTTAAGTCAAGGAGGTTGCCCTATGTATAACTTATTTGCTTTTGCTATCGGAGCTCGCTTGGTGGCTTTTATTGTTTTTGTTGCTTGCGTTTATGCGGGGAATCTTCTATTTGCCAAACTGGAACAACGACAAACTAAGTTCTTGTGGAAAATTACCTTTGTGACTCTCTACTCGCTTTTTCTTCTCCTTGTTACCTATGTAGTTTGGTTTGTATTTTACTTTGGATTAAATGCTTAGATGCCCTGCTGATGCAGGGGCTTTTTGTTTGGGGATAAAGAAAATTCCCATGTGCCAGCTTTTGTAGTATAATAGTAAGCAGACAAAAAGATAGGAATGTGTTATGAAAGTATTAGCTTTTGATACGTCCAGCAAGGCTCTTTCTCTCGCGATTTTAGAGGACAAGCAGGTTCTTGCCGAGACGACGATTAATATCAAGAAAAATCACAGTATTACCCTCATGCCTGCCATCGATTTTTTGATGGCAAGTTTGGACTGGACGCCCAAGGATTTGGACCGAATCGTGGTGGCAGAAGGGCCAGGTAGCTACACAGGTTTGCGAATTGCGGTAGCAACTGCCAAAACCTTAGCTCACACTCTGAACATCGAGTTAGTTGGTATGTCGAGTCTCTTGGCTCTGGTGCCCTACCAACAAGAAGGTTTGTTCGTTCCTTTGATGGATGCGCGTCGTAACAATGTTTATGCAGGATTTTATGAAAATGCCAAACCTGTCATGCCAGAAGCGCACCTGCCTTTTGAGCGAGTCATCGAACTAATCAAGGGTGCTAGTCAGGTAACCTTTGTCGGAGAAGTTGTCCCCTTTGTTGAGCAGATTCAAGAACACTTGCCAAGGACTAATTTCAAAGAAACCTTGCCTAATGCAGCTAATCTTGCTCTTTTAGCCTGGGATAAGGAAGCCGATTCCTTGCATGATTTTGTACCGAATTATCTTAAACGTGTTGAGGCTGAGGAAAACTGGCTTAAGAACCACACTGAGTCTGGCGAGTCTTACATTAAACGCCTATGATAGAAATCAAACGAATCCAAGGACAGCCTGACTTGGCACAAGCCATCTATGCTGTTATGGCAGCTGTTTACTCGGTTAGCCCTTGGACATTGGAACAAATCCAAGCAGACCTGTCCCAAGACCAGACTTGGTACGCTCTAGCTTATGATGGGGCGGAAGTGATTGCCTTTCTAGCTGTTCAGGAGAATCTCTTTGAAGCAGAAGTCCTGCAAATCGCTGTCAAACAAACTTATCAGGGTCAGGGAATTGCGTCAGCCTTGTTTGCGACATTGCCGACAGATAAGGAGATTTTCCTCGAAGTCAGAAGGTCAAATCATCGAGCGCAAGCATTTTACAAGAAAGAAAAGATGGCAGTCATCGCTGAGCGAAAGGCCTACTACCATGACCCAGTCGAGGATGCCATCATCATGAAGAGAGAAGTAGATGAAGGATAGATATATTTTAGCATTTGAGACATCCTGTGATGAGACCAGTGTTGCCGTCTTGAAAAACGACGACGAGCTCTTGTCCAATGTCATTGCTAGTCAAATTGAGAGTCATAAACGTTTTGGGGGCGTGGTGCCTGAAGTAGCCAGTCGTCACCATGTCGAGGTCATTACAGCCTGTATAGAGGAGGCGCTAGCAGAAGCAGGAATTACCGAAGAGGACGTAACGGTTGTCGCGGTCACCTATGGACCGGGCTTGGTTGGAGCCTTACTAGTTGGTTTGTCAGCTGCCAAGGCCTTTGCTTGGGCACATGGACTTCCGCTGATTCCTGTTAACCACATGGCTGGCCACCTCATGGCAGCTCAGAGCGTGGAGCCTTTGGAGTTCCCCTTGCTAGCACTTTTAGTAAGTGGCGGTCATACGGAGTTGGTCTATGTTTCTGAGGCAGGAGATTATAAGATTATTGGGGAAACGCGGGACGACGCGGTTGGTGAGGCCTATGATAAGGTCGGTCGCGTCATGGGCTTGACCTATCCAGCAGGTCGCGAGATTGATGAGCTAGCTCATCAGGGACAGGATATTTATGATTTTCCTCGTGCCATGATTAAGGAGGATAATCTGGAGTTTTCATTCTCTGGTTTGAAATCTGCCTTTATCAATCTTCACCACAATGCCGAGCAAAAGGGAGAGAGCTTGTCAACAGAGGATTTGTGTGCTTCCTTCCAAGCAGCTGTCTTGGATATTCTTATGACAAAAACTAAGAAAGCTTTGGAGAAATATTCTGTTAAAACCCTAGTCGTGGCTGGTGGCGTGGCAGCCAATAAAGGTCTCAGAGAACGCCTAGCAGCCGAAATCACAGATGTCAAGGTCATTATCCCACCACTGCGCCTCTGCGGAGACAATGCAGGTATGATTGCCTATGCCAGCGTTAGCGAGTGGAACAAAGAAAACTTTGCGGGCTTAGACCTCAATGCCAAACCAAGCCTCGCTTTTGATACCATGGAATAAAATGGAGTCTGTCTGATTACAATCAGCAGACTTTTTTCTCTTTCCTGAATGTGTTATAATAGTCCATACTGTGGCTGGAGCCTTTTCAGCCTACTTATTAAGACAATACGAGGAGAAAGATGAAAGAAAAAGGATTTTGGGAGGGGGCGCAGGCAGCCATGCCAACGGCCCTTGGTTATATCAGTATCGGACTGGCCTGTGGGATTATTGGTGCGCCCTATGTGACACCTGTTGAGATGGGCTTGATGAGCCTCTTTGTTTATGCTGGGAGTGCCCAGTTTGCCATGTTAGCCTTGATTGCAGTTCAGGCGCCTGTGGCAGCTATTGCTATGACGGTCTTTTTGATCAATTTGCGTCTCTTTTTGCTGAGCTTGCATGCATCGACCTATTTCCGTCATACCAGTCTCTGGCAAAATATTGGTATGTCTAGCCTCTTGACAGATGAGACCTATGGTGTTTTGATGGGCGAATTGGCCAATACAGACAAGGTCAATCCGATGTGGATGCATGGAAACAATCTCAACAGCTATGTGGCTTGGTTTGTGGGGACAGTGGTTGGAACGGCTCTAGGTGGCCTGCTACCAAATCCAGAAATATTTGGTTTGGACTTTGCTTTGGTTGGGATGTTTATCGGAATTTTTGCTTCGCAATTCCAGATTATGCAAAGACGGATTCCTGCCCGCAATCTGCTCATTATTCTAGCAGTTGTTGCGGTGTCCTTCTTTTTACTCTTGACAGTGGTGTCTCAGTCGCTAGCTGTTCTGTTTGCGACGTTACTTGGTTGTAGTATGGGGGTGGTCTTAGATGGTCAGTAAGTATCTTTTATTAGCCGTTATTTTCTCTGGTCTTGTGACTTGGATTCCCCGTATGATTCCCTTCATCTTGGTCAAGTATAAGGGCTTGCCTGCGATTGTTGAGCGCTTTTTGAAGTTCTTGCCTGTTTCTATTATCTTCGCCTTGATTCTGTCAAGCGTAGTGACAGGCAAGGTTGGCAGTCTTCCTCAAATTAAATGGCTGGACTTCTTAGCAGTTTTTCCAACAGCTTGGGTAGCCTTTCGTTACCGCAATCTAGTCGGAACAGTTCTCTTTGGAGTGGTCTTGATTGCAGTCTTGCGTTTGGTCTTTTAAATTAGCCATAAAGAAAATCTATCACAGAGATAGATATCATATAATGGCGTAAATGGTCTTTTTCTGTTAAGATTATAAAGTATTCTATTTTGGAGGAAATGACATGAAAAAAATCGTTAAATACTCATCTCTTGCTGCCCTAGGGCTTGTTGCTGCAGGTGTACTAGCAGCTTGCTCAGGTGGTGCTAAGAAAGAGGGAGAAGCAGCTAGCAAGAAAGAAATTATCGTTGCAACCAATGGTTCGCCAAAACCATTTATCTATGAAGAAAATGGCGAATTGACTGGTTACGAGATTGAAGTCGTTCGCGCTATCTTTAAAGATTCTGACAAATATGATGTTAAGTTTGAAAAGACAGAATGGTCAGGTGTCTTTGCAGGTCTTGACGCTGACCGTTACAATATGGCTGTCAACAATCTTAGTTACACTAAAGAACGTGCGGAGAAATACCTCTATGCCGCACCAATTGCCCAAAACCCTAATGTCCTTGTAGTGAAGAAAGATGACTCTAGCATCAAGTCTCTCGCTGATATCGGTGGAAAATCGACAGAGATTGTTCAAGCTACTACATCAGCTAAGCAGTTAGAAGCATACAACGCTGAACATCCGGACAACCCAACTATCCTTAACTATACTAAGGCAGACTTCCAACAAATCATGGTACGTTTGAGCGATGGCCAATTTGACTATAAGATTTTTGATAAAATCGGTGTTGAAACAGTGATCAAGAACCAAGGTTTGGACAACTTGAAAGTTATCGAACTTCCAAGCGACCAACAACCTTACGTTTACCCACTTCTTGCCAAAGGTCAAGATGAGTTGAAAACATTTGTAGACAAACGTATCCAAGAACTCTACAAAGACGGAACTCTTGAAAAATTGTCTAAACAATTCTTCGGAGACACTTACTTGCCAGCAGAAGCTGATATTAAATAATTTTTTGAAATCATCCATTCTGAATAAGGTGGATGATTTCTCAGTTTTTAAGGATATAGTTTTAAACTATATATCTGACTATCTAATAACAATTTGTGAAATCAAACAAATTGTGAGATACTAGTACGGTATTATTTTTAAGGAGAAAGAATCATGAAAATCAAAAAATGGCTTGGTGTAGCAGCTCTTGCTACAGTCGCAGGTTTGGCTCTTGCAGCTTGTGGAAACTCAGAAAAGAAAGCAGACAATGCAACAACTATCAAAATCGCAACTGTTAACCGTAGCGGTTCTGAAGAAAAACGTTGGGACAAAATCCAAGAATTGGTTAAAAAAGACGGTATCACTTTGGAATTTACAGAGTTCACAGACTACTCACAACCAAACAAGGCAACTGCTGATGGCGAAGTAGACTTGAACGCTTTCCAACACTACAACTTCTTGAACAACTGGAACAAAGAAAATGGGAAAGACCTTGTAGCGATTGCAGATACTTACATCTCTCCAATCCGCCTTTACTCAGGTTTGAATGGAAGTGACAACAAGTACACTAAAGTAGAAGAAATCCCAGCAAACGGAGAAATCGCTGTACCGAACGATGCTACAAACGAAAGCCGTGCGCTTTACTTGCTTCAATCAGCTGGCTTGATTAAATTGGACGTTTCAGGAACTGCTCTTGCAACAGTTGCTAACATCAAAGAAAATCCAAAGAACTTGAAAATCACTGAATTGGACGCTAGCCAAACAGCTCGTTCATTGTCATCAGTTGATGCTGCCGTTGTAAACAATACCTTCGTTACAGAAGCAAAATTGGACTACAAGAAAGCACTCTTCAAAGAACAAGCTGATGAAAATTCAAAACAATGGTACAACATCATCGTTGCGAAAAAAGATTGGGAATCATCACCAAAAGCTGATGCTATCAAGAAAGTTGTTGCAGCTTACCATACAGATGAAGTGAAAAAAGTTATCGAAGAAACATCAGACGGTTTGGATCAACCAGTTTGGTAATAAGAAACAGGGAGGTGGGAGAGAAAATTCCACCTCTTGCTTTTGTATAGAGCATGGATTGTCAGGAAGAGTAGTTCATAGAAAGGTAGAGAGAATATGGTTTTTCCTAGCGAACAAGAACAGATTGAAAAATTTGAAAAGGATCATGTAGCCCAGCATTATTTTGAGGTTTTGCGTACCTTGATTTCTAAGAAATCGGTCTTTGCCCAGCAGGTCGGACTTAAGGAAGTCGCCAATTATCTGGGTGAGATTTTCAAGCGTGTTGGGGCTGAAGTGGAGATTGATGAGATTTATACGGCGCCCTTTGTCATGGCGCATTTCAAGAGTTCACGTCCAGATGCCAAGACCTTGATTTTCTATAACCACTATGACACTGTGCCTGCGGATGGGGATCAGGTCTGGACAGAGGATCCCTTTACGCTTTCGGTCCGCAATGGCTTCATGTATGGGCGTGGGGTTGACGATGATAAGGGCCATATCACAGCTCGTTTGAGTGCTTTGAGAAAATATATGCAGCACCATGATGATCTGCCTGTCAATATCAGTTTTATCATGGAGGGAGCGGAAGAATCGGCTTCGACAGACCTGGATAAGTATCTGGAAAAACATGCGGACAAACTCCGTGGGGCGGATTTGTTGGTCTGGGAACAAGGGACCAAGAATGCCTTGGAGCAGTTAGAAATTTCTGGTGGAAACAAGGGGATTGTGACCTTTGATGCCAAGGTAAAAAGTGCCGATGTGGATATTCACTCTAGTTATGGTGGGGTTGTGGAATCAGCTCCTTGGTATCTCCTCCAAGCCTTACAGTCTCTTCGCGCTGCAGATGGCCGTATCTTGGTTGAAGGTTTGTACGAAGAAGTACAAGAGCCAAACGAACGGGAATTGGCCTTGGTAGATACCTACGCTCAACGAAATCCAGGGGAAATCAGCCAGATTTATGGTTTGGAATTGCCTCTCTTACAAGAGGATCGTGCAGCCTTCCTAAAACGTTTCTTTTTTGAACCAGCCCTTAATATCGAAGGGATTCAGTCAGGCTATCAAGGGCAAGGGGTCAAAACGATTTTGCCAGCAGAAGCCAGTGCTAAGTTAGAAGTTCGTTTGGTTCCTGGCTTAGAACCGCATGATGTTCTGGAAAAAATTCGGAAACAGCTAGACAAAAATGGCTTTGATAAGGTAGAATTATACTATACCTTGGGAGAGATGAGTTATCGAAGCGATATGAGCGCGCCAGCTATTCTCAATGTCATCGAGTTGGCCAAGAAATTCTATCCACAGGGCGTTTCAGTCTTGCCAACAACAGCGGGGACAGGGCCTATGCATACGGTCTTTGATGCCCTAGAGGTGCCAATGGTGGCCTTTGGTCTAGGAAATGCCAATAGCCGAGACCACGGTGGAGATGAAAACGTGCGAATCGCCGATTATTACACCCATATTGAATTAGTAGAGGAGCTGATTAGAAGCTATGAGTAGAGATATTATCAAGTTAGATCAGATCGATGTGACTTTTCACCAAAAGAAGAGAACCATCACAGCGGTCAAGGATGTGACTATTCACATCCAAGAAGGGGATATCTACGGAATCGTTGGATATTCTGGAGCAGGGAAATCAACCCTTGTACGGGTGATTAACCTCTTGCAAAAACCATCTGCAGGGAAAATTACCATTGACGATGATGTGATTTTTGATGGCAAGGTGACCTTGACAGCAGAGCAGTTGCGTCGTAAACGTCAGGATATCGGAATGATTTTCCAGCATTTCAACCTGATGAGCCAAAAGACAGCAGAGGAGAATGTAGCCTTTGCCCTCAAACACTCTGGGCTTAGCAAGGAAGAAAAGAAGGCTAAAGTAGCTAAGTTGTTGGACTTGGTTGGTTTGGCAGACCGTGCTGAAAACTACCCTTCACAACTATCAGGAGGGCAAAAACAGCGTGTGGCCATTGCGCGTGCCTTGGCCAATGATCCAAAAATCTTGATTTCAGATGAGTCAACTTCTGCCCTTGACCCTAAGACAACCAAGCAGATTTTGGCCTTATTGCAAGATTTGAACCAAAAATTAGGCTTGACTGTTGTCTTGATTACGCATGAAATGCAGATTGTCAAAGACATTGCCAACCGTGTGGCAGTGATGCAGGATGGGCATTTGATTGAAGAGGGCAGTGTCCTTGAAATCTTCTCAGATCCTAAACAACCTTTGACCCAAGACTTTATCTCAACAGCAACAGGAATTGATGAAGCCATGGTCAAGATTGAGAAGCAAGAAATCGTGGAACACTTGTCTGAAAACAGTCTCTTAGTGCAACTCAAGTACGCTGGGGCTTCAACAGACGAGCCACTTTTGAATGAATTGTACAAGCATTACCAAGTAACAGCTAATATTCTCTATGGAAATATCGAAATTCTCGATGGCACTCCTGTTGGAGAATTGGTTGTAGTCTTGTCAGGTGAAAAAACAGCGCTAGCAGGTGCCCAAGAAGCCATTCGTCAAGCAGGCGTACAGCTAAAAGTATTGAAGGGAGGACAGTAAGATGGAATCATTGATTCAAACCTATTTACCAAATGTCTATAAAATGGGCTGGGCTGGTCAAGCAGGCTGGGGAACAGCCATCTACCTAACTCTTTATATGACAGTTCTTTCCTTCATTATCGGAGGTTTCTTGGGGCTAGTGGCGGGTCTCTTCCTTGTCTTGACAGCGCCAGGTGGTGTCTTGGAAAATAAGGTCGTCTTCTGGATTTTAGATAAGATTACCTCTATTTTCCGTGCGGTTCCTTTCATCATCCTCTTGGCAATCATGTCGCCACTCTCTCACTTGATTGTGAAGACGAGCATCGGGCCAAATGCAGCCCTTGTCCCACTTTCCTTTGCGGTCTTTGCCTTCTTTGCCCGTCAGGTGCAGGTTGTCTTAGCTGAACTGGATGGTGGTGTCATTGAAGCGGCTCAAGCGAGCGGAGCGACCTTCTGGGACATCGTGGGTGTTTACCTATCAGAAGGTCTTCCAGATTTGATCCGTGTGACGACTGTGACCTTGATTTCCCTTGTTGGGGAAACAGCCATGGCCGGTGCGGTTGGAGCTGGTGGTATCGGTAACGTAGCTATCGCTTATGGATTTAACCGCTACAATCACGATGTGACCATCTTGGCAACCATCATTATCATTTTGATTATCTTTGCAATCCAATTCTTGGGAGATTTCTTGACTAAGAAATTGAGTCATAAATAAAATAGGCTCCATAGTATCTATAGGGGATTTACCCACTACAAATATTATAGAGCCATAAATAAAAAGAGCCGCCTGGCTCTTTTTTAGTGACTAAATTTTCTGCGCAAATTTTTTATTCAAGGCTTGTCCAATCAAGGCACCCACTAGGGCTCCGATGACTACACTTGCGATAAATAAAAGGATGGTTCCAGGATTTGGTGCGACCATGATACGGTCGATATATTCTTGGGATTTTCCTCTTGCCAGAAGGGTAGCCATATAGGCTTTGGGCGCAATCCACATAAGCAAGATTGGTCCTGTTGAGCTAAAGGCAAAGAGAATGAAAGAAAGGAAGTTCTTTGTTTGGTCCTTGTATTTTCCTAGGCTAGCTACTGTATCTGCTAGGAGGCCACAGATAATTCCAGGAAGGAAGGCACCGGCACCGTGTTTAGTTCCCAAGAAAAAGAGGGCAATAACAAGACCGATAGTGGTAATGGCTCCAAAACGCGGAACTTTTGCGACTAGAATCATATAGACGCTACCGCCGACAAGGGCAGTAAAGGCAGGCGCATAAAACATGTTTCCAGTTTGGTCAAAGAGATTGCCCAAAAGGACACCAATCCCCATGGAGAGGAAGTAAAGAACTGCAAAAAGCAGTGTAGTTAAGATAGATTTCTTCATGAATTGTCTCCTGATAATTTTTTCACAATTCTCATTTTACCATGGTTTGGTGGGATTGTAAATGGATAGTAGAAGTTTTTGAAAACGCTTGAAATATGATATAATGGTTTCATAGTTATTTTTAGGGGGATATCATGGGGAGATTTTTAGACTTTGTCTTTAATCGTTTCTTTTTAGGGATGATTGCGACAGCCTTCTTTTGGCTATTAACATTGGCAGGAGGGATTATCCTTGGTCTAGCGCCAGCTAGTGCCACCTTGATGAGCTTGTATGCAGAACATGGTTATAGCTTTCGGGAATACAGCTTGAAGGAGGCTTGGTCTCTTTACAAGCAAAATTTTGTCTCAAGCAACCTGATTTTCTATAGTTTTTTAGGAGTGGATTTGATTTTGGTTTATGGCTTGTATCTCTTGGTGCAATTGCCTCATCAGACTATCATTCATTTGATTGCGACATTTTTGAATGTTCTAGTAATTGCCCTGCTGTTTTTGGCTTATACAGTATCTTTGAAATTACAAGTTTATTTTGATTTGTCCTATCGAAATAGCATCAAACTATCCTTGATTGGCATCTTTATGAGTCTAGCAGCTGTGGCCAAGGTTCTTCTTGGGACAGTGCTACTTGTGGCAATTGGCTACTATATGCCTGCTCTTCTCTTCTTTGTAGGAATTGGGATGTGGCATTTCTTTATCAGTGATATGTTGGAACCGGTCTATGAAAGTATCCATGAAAAATTGGCGACAAAGTAGGATGAAGCAGTTTTGGCTACATACGCTTCTGCGAACCTATAGTTCAGTTATGATCATTATTATTGCAAGTTTTGCAATCTTACTCTCATACGCTGACTGGGATTCACGGGAAAAGGAAGCTCAAAGAGTGGCCCAGCGTGTAACTACTCGAACAGTCGAAGAGGTGGAGTATTATTATCGCGAGTCAGCCCAGCTAGCACAAGATTTAGTAGCCAATCAAGATCGTATACAAGGGGTTTATAAGTACTTTAGCCTGTCAACTTCTGAGTATTTTTATTGGCTGTTAGAGCATCAAGAAGCTTCGTCGACGTCTATTTCTCTGTATGAAAATATTGATGATCTTTATGTCCAAAATGACTATATAACGGGCGTCGCAATCGTCTTACAAGATTTTAAAGAAGTGTATGTTTCGAGCAGAAACGAGAGAGGTGGTCATACGGTACTTGCGGAAGGCTTTAAACCGGAGGCCAATAGTTTTGGAGTTCCTATTTTAGACCCAGCGACGGATCAATCCATAGGGGTTGTTTATATCTCCTTGGATCCAGAAATCTTATACCATGCTGTGGACAATACCCGAGGTCATATCCCGATGGCTGTGACTGTGACCTCGCCTTTTGATACGGAGATTTTTCATATTGGTGAGAGGGTCAATAGGGAGCATGAGAACTGGTTTGTTGGTGTGACCTCTCATGGTTATCAGGTTCAGGTGGCAGTTCCCAAAAACTTTGTTTTGCAAGGAACAGTGACCAGCTCTGCTTTGATTGTAGGCTTGAGCCTTCTCTTTATTGTCATTCTCTATCTGACTTTGAGGCAGACCTTTGCCAATTATCAAAAGCAGGTAGTGGATTTGGTGGATTCCATCCAAGCTATTGCCCAAGGGGAGGAAGGTCTTCGTATTGACACACTTGAAAAGGACCAGGAATTGCTCCTAATCGCAGAGACGACCAATGATATGTTGAATCGCTTGGAAAAGAATATCCATGATATTTATCAGCTAGAGCTCAGTCAAAAAGATGCCAATATGCGAGCCTTGCAGGCGCAAATCAATCCTCATTTTATGTACAATACGCTGGAATTCTTGCGCATGTATGCAGTTATGCAGAGTCAAGATGAGTTGGCAGATATCATTTATGAGTTCAGTAGTCTCTTGCGGAACAATATTTCTGGCGAAAGAGAAACTCTTCTCAAACAGGAATTAGAATTTTGCCGTAAATACAGCTATCTCTGCATGGTTCGCTATCCTAAGTCTATTGCCTATGGTTTCAAGATAGACCCAGAGTTAGAGAATATGAAGATTCCTAAGTTCACCTTGCAACCGTTAGTAGAAAATTATTTCGCACATGGTGTTGACCACAGACGGACAGATAATGTGATTAGCATTAAAGCTCTCAAACAGGATGGTTTTGTGGAAATTTTAGTGGTCGATAATGGTAGAGGAATGACGGCTGAAAAGCTGGCAAATCTCCGAGAAAAACTAAGTCAGAGACATTTTGAACACCAAGCCAGCTACAGTGACCAAAGGCAGTCTATTGGGATTGTCAATGTACACGAGCGTTTTGTGCTCTATTTTGGGGACCGCTATGCCATTAGTGTAGAGTCTGCGGAGCAAGCAGGTGTTCAGTATCGTATTACAATTCAAGATGAGTAGAAAGGGAGAAAATGTATAAAGTATTATTAGTAGATGATGAGTACATGGTGACAGAAGGTCTGAAGCGTTTGATTCCCTTTGATAAGTGGAATATGGAGGTCGTCGCAACAGCCAGTCATGCCGATGAAGCTCTAGAATATGTTCAGGAAAATCCTGTTGATGTGGTCATTTCCGATGTCAATATGCCAGACAAAACAGGACTTGAGATGATCAAGGAAATGAAAGAGATGTTACCAGATGCTGCCTATATCCTGCTCTCAGGTTATCAGGAGTTTGATTACGTAAAAAGAGCAATGAACCTTAGTGTTGTGGACTATCTGGTCAAGCCAGTAGATAAGGTAGAGTTGGGTAATCTGCTAGAGAAGATTGCAGGTCAGCTCGGCGAGAGAGGAAAGAAAAGTCAAACCCTCAGTCAAGATTTAGACGAGGCTGGATTTGTCAGTTATTTAGGAGGTAAGGAGAATTGGTGGATAGGCCTATCCAAGGAAAAACAAGGCTCCTTCACCATTCCCTACTATGTCTTGGGTCAAGATTGGCAGATTTTTATTTCTGATCAACCCCTAGATGGTTTAGTCGTTACTCCCTTTGAAGCTCCTTATCAAGAACACTTTGAACGCTGGAAGCTGAATGCTGAGAAAGCCCTCTTTTACGGCTCTGTAAATCTACAACAGTCTGAGAGTCTCTTTACCTACTACGAACCGATTTATAGGGTTATCATTCAGGGGAATCTCAATCAAATCGTGGAAGAGTTGAACCTTTTGGAGAAGGTGGTTCTTGAAAATACGCCGCGTGTTCCGATTACCAAACAGCTTTTTATCCAGTTTGTCATGGATGTCTTCCACTTGTTTGAACACCTCAAAGCTGATGATATGACGGACATTGTCAAAACCATTCATGCTATTCAAACCTTCGATGAATTGGTTCCTTATATCAAGGAAACTTTGACTCGATTCTTTGGACAATATCGGATGAATGAAAATGTGGTTAGTGTGCTAGAAGTCATTGGGCGTGATTATCAGAAAGAACTTTCTCTCAAGGATATCAGTAAGGATCTCTTTATCAATCCTGTCTATCTAGGGCAGTTGATCAAACGTGAAACCAATTCGACCTTCGCAGAATTACTAAACAAACAACGCATTAAGGCTGCCCAACAACTTTTGCTTTCAACTAGTGACAGTATTGAAGATATTTGTTATGCTGTTGGTTACAGTAATGTTGGATATTTCTATAAAGTGTTCCGAAAATTGTGCGGGAAATCGCCAAAAGCCTACCGAAAACAGGTAGAAACGACATTATAAAATTTGTATCCCTTTACAAAAAGTGCTATAATATCAATAATAATATCAGGAGGTTCTATTATGAAAAAGAAACCAATTTATCTATGGGTCTTGCTAATCTTGTCTGCTCTTATTTCAGCTATGTCTCTGTTTGGAATGTTGAGTCCCTTGCCTAGCAAAGAAGTCCTTCGTGCTAAACAGTCACATGTTGCAGGACTTAGTGCCCAGCAATTAGAAGACAACATCAATTACACCTATAGAGTAGCAGAATCATCTCATTCTATTTTTAATATGGCCTTGATTGTACTATCTGCTATTTTAGTTGTAGTAGCTATTGTCTTCCTTGTTCGTAAGAATTTGCAATATGCAAACTATACTTATGTCGGCTATGTTTTGCTAGCCATTATTGGTTCGATTTATGGCTATGTTGGTTTACAAGACGCTGTGCAGTTAGTTCACGATGAGACCATGCGTTTAGGGATAAGTGTTATTTCACAAGCCGTTAGCATTTTCTATATCGTCATCAATGTTCTCTTCCTAGCCCTTGTCTTTTACAAGATGTGGCGTCAGCAAAAAGCCTTGGTTGAAGAAGAGGAAACAGAAGATCTTGCCTAAGTATTGACAAAAAATAACTATCAAGTTACAATCTTGGTAGTTATTTTTCGATTATACATAAAATCATGGAGGTACAGATGAAGACAATTTCTTTAGTTTATATTAGTCTGAGTGGAAACACTGAAAGTTTTGTGACGCGCTTGAAAGACTATCTCTTGTCCCAGTACGAGGGGATTGAGGTTCAAAAGATTCATATCAAGGATTTGGTCAAGGAAGGCCAAGATTTTTATGAAATGGAACACCCTTACGTCGCTTTTTTGCCGACCTACCTAGAAGGTGGGAATGGCGTTGATAACGGAGATGTTGAGATATTGACGACACCCGTTGGGGATTTTATCGCTTATGGTGACAATGCTAGTAAGTGTTTTGGCGTAGTTGGTTCAGGAAATCGTAACTTTAATAACCAATACTGCCTGACAGCCAAGCAATACAGTCAACGTTTTGGTTTCCCTGTATTGGCTGATTTTGAAATGCGAGGCATGCTGGGAGATATCAAACGTGTCGCAGCAATTATTGCAGATTTGTATGAGTTGGAAAGAGAGAATTAATATAGTTATAAGAGGCAGTTGGGATTTGCTAACTGCTTTTTGATTATAAGCAGTCTTTAAGAAGGTAAAAAAGCATAAGTTCAGGTCTTCAAAACCTTGTTCTTATGCTTTTTATCATAGAAATATTTGCTGAATTTTCTCTTGAAATGAAACCTTATCTTCATCTAGAGTTTGTTAGTTATCCTGCTTTTCCGATTGCGAGTGCGTAGATAAAGAAGATGGCGAAGCCAAAGAGGAAAATCAATCCTGCAATGGCAAGGTGTTTGAGCCAAGAAGGAAGATTTTTGTTTTCACGCGTTACCAAGGCGTAATTCAAAAGAGCGAAGAATGGTGTTGTCAGGAAAGAACCAATCATAGCAAAGCGAAGCATGGTTGAAACCTGACCAGCGAAGAACTTGATAATGACGATACCGATGATAGCAGTGATGGTCATCCAGATGTTCAAAGATTTACGATTGTCTTCTTTTTGACGGATTAGCAGTCGTAGAGATTCCTGATTGACACGAGAGTAACCATCGATAACAGTAATAACTGTTCCAAAGATACACAGGAAGGCAATAAAGGTAATCAAATAACGGGACCATTCGCCAAGAACAGAGGCATACATGCCCACGAATTGAGAGATGTATTTGGCTGAAGCGGCTTCAACTGCCTGTCCTGTAGGATACTGAATCAGTGCTCCCAGTGCCACAAAGAATACAGCTAGGATAGCTGTTCCAATATAACCAACGTTAAAGTCGAATAGAGCGTCCTCTGTGTTAAAGTTGACGGTCTTTTTCTTTTCAGCAGACCAAAGTGAATTGATAGCTGAAATTTCAATAGGAGCTGGCATCCATCCTAAGAGGGAAACGATGAAGGGTAGAGCTGCCATTTGCCAAGGTGTTTTCTCGACAAAATCAGAGCTGTATTCTGGATGCTTGATCGCCGCGATGATAACTGCAAGAACAGTTGCAATGGTCAAAGCTGACATGATCCATTTTGCCATACCGTCTAAGAGTTTGTAGCCTCCAAAGAGTAACATAGCCCAAATGATGGCAACGAGAATGAAGGACCACTGAGTAATGCTAAGACCAATCATTGGGAAGGCGCTGGCGATGATAGCTGAGCACAGAATGGCGACACCAGCTGTGTTGACCATAGCCGAAAAGACATTGAGAATAAAGAAAATCCAGAGATAGAGTTTTCCTTTTTCGGCATAACCTTCAACCAAAGTCTTTCCAGTATCAGCTGTGTATTCAGCACCAAAACGGAAAAATGGATATTTAAAGACATTGGCTAAGATGACCAAGAGAAGTAGCGACCACCCATAAGAACCACCAGCTTGAGTGGAAGATACAATGTGAGAACCGCCAACAGCGGCAGAAGCCATTAGGATTCCAGGTCCCATTGCTTTTAGTTTACTTGTCCAGGTTGATTGATTTAACGAAATAGCTTGTGACATGATAGATACTCCTTTTTGAATTTTCAGAATAATCTGGATATGTAATCTATATTCTACAAAAAACTTTGGGAAAATGCAAGAATATTTTGAAAAAAGATAGAAAATTACAGAAAATTTACAAAGAAGATCTGAAAATAACTGCTGTGATAGTAAGGTGCAGCAGGATAAAGCAAAACCGAGAAGTTTCTTTCTCGGCTTTGCTTATTATGAGGTTCTTACTTTCTATGATCCAAGAGTTGATTGATGTGATCTACTTTTTTAGCCTCTCTTTTATAGAGAATAGCCCAAATGATGAGATAGACAATCGCAAACTCGATAATGAGTTGGAGATAGAAGATCCAGTGGAAGGGGAACCAACCAGCCAGAGTTGCTAGTGGAACAAAGCCTACTAGCATGAGGAAGAAATGAGTCAGAGTGGCACGAAGCATGCTCCAGTCACGGCTGAATAAGCGGTTGCCAAAGTTGAAGAGCATACCGATAGCTGCCCAGATAAGTGTGCAGTAGAGCAAGACCAGGGCACCGTGAACCTGATGTTGAATCATCGCTTGGCCAATGAGAGAGTAGGGATTTAGGGGTGCGTAGGTACTTGGTGCATAAATGAGTGAAAAGATGATAGAGAGGATGAGGCCGATGAGGACACCAGCAGCTGCGTCGTGAAAGATTTGTTTTTTCATAGTTCTAATTTCTCCTTGATGGTTTTTAGGTAACGGCGTGAAGAGTAGGTGAAGCTTTCATTCTTCAAGAAAATTTCAACTAGACCGTTGGGAGTGAGCTTGAGGTGAGAGATGGAGTCGATATTGATGATTTCTGATTGGGAAATTTGGATAAAATTGGTTGGCAGAATTTCAAGGACTTGATAGAGCCGTAAATCAATGTTGTAGGTCTGACTTGCTGTTTCTGCTAGAACCTTCCGATTCTCGATATAGAAGCGCTGAATCTTGCCAATCTCAACTAGATAGACCTGATTATCGATTTTCCCTTTGATTTTTTCTTTTTGGTCCAGATTTTCTGCGAATTTGATAACCTTTTGGACTTGTTCGGTCTCTTGAGGTGCTTGGACAATCAGCTTTTCCTCTTCGTAAGTTTCACTAATTTGTAGTTCTACTTTCATAAATTTCTCTCCTTGTCTTTCATACAAAATTGTGATCACTTCTTGTATATTTCTATTAAACACTATTTTACGCCTCCTTACAAGGGCCTTTGTCTATGTGGAGGGATTTGGCTTCTATGTGGTGGAGCTTTTCTGTCCTATCTGAAATATGGTATAATAGCACTAATCAATTTCTAGGAAAAAAGATACGGAAAGGGGCTGAAAAATGTCTCATATTATTGAATTGCCAGAGGTTCTGGCAAACCAGATTGCAGCTGGAGAGGTTATCGAGCGTCCAGCTAGCGTTGTTAAGGAGCTGGTAGAAAATGCCATTGACGCTGGCTCTAGTCAGATTATCATTGAGATTGAGGAAGCTGGTCTCAAGAAGATTCAAATCACAGATAATGGTCATGGAATTGCCCACGATGAGGTGGAATTGGCCCTGCGTCGTCATGCGACCAGTAAGATAAAAAATCAAGCAGACCTCTTTCGGATTCGGACGCTTGGTTTTCGTGGTGAAGCCTTGCCTTCTATCGCTTCTGTTAGTGTTTTGACCCTTTTGACGGCGATGGATGGTGCAAGTCATGGAACCAAGCTCGTCGCGCGTGGGGGTGAAGTTGAGGAAGTCATCCCAGCGACTAGTCCTGTGGGGACCAAGGTTTGTGTGGAGGACCTCTTTTTCAACACGCCTGCCCGTCTCAAGTATATGAAGAGCCAGCAGGCGGAGTTATCTCATATCATAGATATTGTCAACCGTCTGGGCTTGGCCCATCCTGAAATTTCTTTTAGTTTGATTAGTGATGGTAAGGAAATGACGCGGACAGCAGGGACTGGTCAACTGCGCCAAGCTATTGCAGGGATTTACGGTTTGGCGAGTGCCAAGAAGATGATTGAAATTGAGAATTCTGACCTTGATTTCGAAATTTCAGGCTTTGTTTCCCTGCCTGAGTTAACTCGTGCCAATCGCAATTATATCAGTCTCTTCATCAATGGCCGTTACATCAAGAACTTCCTGCTTAATCGTGCTATTCTTGACGGTTACGGAAGTAAGCTCATGGTAGGCCGTTTTCCACTGGCTGTCATTCACATTCATATCGACCCTTATCTAGCGGATGTCAATGTGCATCCAACCAAGCAAGAGGTGCGGATTTCCAAGGAAAAAGAACTGATGACTCTGGTTTCAGAAGCTATTGCAAACAGTCTCAGGGAACAAACCTTGATACCAGATGCCTTGGAAAATCTTGCCAAATCGACCGTGCGCAATCGTGAGAAGGCGGAGCAGACCATTCTCCCACTCAAAGAAAATACGCTCTACTATGAGAAAACTGAGCCGTCAAGGCCCAGTCAAGCTGAGGTGGCTGATTATCAGGTAGAATTGACTGAGGAAGGGCAGGATTTAACCCTGTTTGCCAAGGAAACCTTGGACCAATTGACCAAGCCAGCTAAACTGCATTTTGCAGAGAGAAAGCCAGCTAACTATGATCAACTAGACCATCCAGAGTTAGATTTGGCTAGTCTCGATAAGGCCTATGACAAGCTGGAGCGAGAAGAATCATCCAGTTTCCCTGAGTTGGAATTTTTCGGACAGATGCATGGAACTTATCTCTTTGCCCAAGGGCGAGATGGGCTCTACATCATAGACCAACATGCAGCTCAGGAACGGGTTAAGTATGAGGAGTATCGTGAAAGTATTGGTGATGTTGACCAGAGTCAACAACAACTCCTAGTGCCCTATATCTTTGAATTTCCAGCGGATGATGCGCTTCGTCTCAAGGAAAGAATGTCTCTTTTGGAGGAAGTGGGTGTCTTTTTAGCAGAGTACGGAGAAAATCAATTTATTCTACGTGAACATCCTATTTGGATGGCAGAAGAAGAGATTGAATCAGGCATCTATGAAATGTGTGACATGCTGCTCTTGACCAAGGAAGTTTCTATCAAGAAATACCGAGCAGAGCTGGCTATCATGATGTCCTGCAAGCGGTCTATCAAGGCCAACCATCGTATCGATGACCATTCAGCTAGGCAACTCCTCTATCAGCTCTCTCAATGTGATAACCCCTACAACTGTCCACACGGACGTCCTGTTTTGGTCCACTTTACCAAGTCAGACATGGAAAAGATGTTCCGACGTATTCAGGAAAATCATACCAGTCTTCGTGAGTTGGGGAAATATTAAATTCATACGCTTTGAAAATCTCTTCAAACTAGGTCAGCTCTATCTGCAACCTTAAACAGTGTTTTGAGCAACCTGCGGCTAGCTTTCTAGTTTGTTGTTTGATTTTCATTGAGCATAAAAGGAAAACTATGTACGAATATTTAAAAGGAATCATTACTAAAATCACTGCTAAATACATTGTCCTTGAAGTCAACGGTATCGGTTATATTTTGCATGTGGCCAATCCCTATGCCTACTCAGGACAGGTCAACCAAGAAGCTCAAATTTATGTGCACAAGGTCGTGCGTGAGGATGCCCATCTACTTTATGGATTTCGTTCAGAGGACGAGAAGAAACTCTTTCTCAGTCTGATTTCGGTTTCTGGGATTGGTCCTGTGTCAGCTCTTGCTATTATCGCTGCCGATGACAATGCTGGCCTGGTTCAAGCCATCGAAACTAAGAACATCACCTACTTGACCAAGTTCCCTAAAATTGGCAAGAAAACAGCCCAGCAGATGGTGCTGGACTTGGAAGGCAAGGTAGTAGTTGCAGGAAATGACCTTCCTGCTAAGGTGGCAGTGCAAGCAAGCGCTGAAAACCAAGAACTGGAAGAAGCCATGGAAGCCATGTTGGCTCTGGGCTACAAGGCAACAGAGCTCAAGAAAATCAAGAAATTCTTTGAAGGAACGACAGATACAGCTGAGAACTATATCAAGTCGGCTCTTAAAATGTTGGTCAAATAGGAGTAGAGCATGACAAAACGTTGTTCGTGGGTCAAGATGACCAATCAGCTCTATATCGCCTATCATGATGAGGAGTGGGGTCAGTCCCTCCATGATGACCAAGCATTGTTTGAGTTATTGTGCATGGAAACCTATCAGGCAGGTTTGTCTTGGGAAACGGTACTCAACAAACGCCAAGCTTTCCGAGAAGCATTTCATGGCTATCAAATTCAAGCAGTCGCAGACATGACCGACACCGAACTGGAAGCCTTGCTGGAGAATCCAGCCATCATTCGAAATAGAGCCAAGATTTTCGCTACACGCGCTAACGCCCAAGCCTTTCAACGATTACAGGAAGAATATGGCTCTTTTGATGCCTATCTTTGGTCTTTTGTTGAGGGGAAAACTATCGTTAATGATGTTCCAGATTACCGCCAAGCCCCAGCTAAAACATCCTTGTCTGAGAAATTGGCCAAAGATCTCAAAAAACGAGGTTTCAAGTTCACAGGCCCAGTCGCAGTCTTGTCTTTTTTACAAGCAGCAGGCCTGATTGACGACCACGAGAATGATTGTGCGTGGAAAAGCGGTTATTAGTGAGTACAGGTAACTAGAATATCTGAGAATATAGAAAAAAGCTGAGAAATTCTTCCCAGCTTTATTTGTTATAGTCAAAACGAATGATTTGTTCCTGTGCATCTACATAGGCGTGAACGCCAAAGGGAACAATGGCTCTTGGAGTTGCGTGGCCGACATTCAGATTATAGACAATAGGGATATTGCTGTCAATGATATCCAATAGTGCCTCTTTATAGTCGTCATAGAAAGTTTCATCCATAGGTTTCCCGACCAAGAGTCCGCTGATGACCTTGAATATGCCAGTGTCCTTTAAAGTTCGCAACATCTTTTTGAAGTCTTCTGGCTCAGGCTTTTCTTCGCTTGTTTCTAGCAAGAGGATTTTTCCTTCCCATTCTGACAAGTCAGGGAAAAGTTTGTACTTTTGGCAGAGGGCCGTGCTATCTGCGTATCGAGAATTGTCAAAGATATCATAGAGGGACTCAAGACAACCACCGAGGATTTCCCCCTTGAACTGGGAATTTCCTTGCAACAAGTCAAAACCAGTGTTTGCATGACTGACACGAGGTGTCCCTAGAGCTTTGGAACTAAAATCAGTTCGTTCCTCATACCAAACGTCACTAGGGCGGATTTCTGAGATTTTTCCTGTCTCTATCAATTCTTTAAAGTAGTGGAGACTATAGGTCAGCATTTCCTTGTCCAATTCACAAATGTCTGCTAAAAATGATTGACCATAAAAAGTTTTAACACCTAGTTTATGCAACATGAGATGGTTCAAGGTTGTATCCGAGAAGCCAAGAAAAATCTTTTGTTTGATAACCTTTTCTAGTTGGTCATTTTCAAAAAGGTAGGGCAACAAACGATAGGTATCATCTCCACCGATGGCGCATAGGATCATGTCGATGCTATCATCAGAAAAGGCTTGCATCAAATCCTCCGCACGGGCTTCAGGATGGTCCTTGATAAAGTCTAAGCCTTTTAACGAATGGGGTAAAAAGATAGGATTGAGTCCCAGAGCCTTGAGACGTTGGACACCCAAATCCACTTCGTGTTTGACAAAGTCCTCTCCGATAATGCCACTAGATAAACTAACAATACCAATAGTAGAAACTATATCTCATCCTCCTAGAAATAGATTGATACTCTTCGAAAATCAAATTCAAACCACGTCAGCTTTGCCTTGCCGTACTCAAGTACAGCCTGCGGCTAGCTTCCTAGTTTGCTCTTTGATTTTCATTGAGTATGAGCCTATTTTATCACAAAAGATAAGAGAAAGCTATGTGGGATGTCAGAAGAATGCTTTTAAATCAGGAAAGTAGTGAAAAAGCAACCGCACCTGCAGTTGCTTTTATCATTCTCTTAATAACGTGTTGGTCCTGCACTTGCGCTGCGAATGTTCAAGCGTTTCTTGAGATAGAAGCGAAGGGCTAGGAGGACTGCTCCGATAATAGCTAGTGGCAATGGAGCAAGTACTGGGTTAAGGTTAGCTGGTAGGAAGCTTGTTGCAAAGAAGACAAGTAACCAAAGGAACATAGAGGCTAGGATAACCAGTACAGATTTCCAGAAAGGTGGACGTTGACTGCGGTCCATATCTGGTCCATAGTATTGATAAACGAAGTAGTACATCAAGTAGAAGGCAAATCCACCAACCAGTCCAACTAGCAGGAGGGTAATCAAACCGTAACCGATAGCCTGATCTGCTGAGAAGAAGGTTGTGAGGGCGCTGACGAGGGCAAAGAGGCTAGTAATGAAAAGAGCTGAGTCCATAATCATGAGTTTTGGATCATCATTTTCTTTTGGATGCTCTTTTTCATATTGCTCCTTGACAGAGAAGCTATGAGCCCAATGAGTTGGTGCACCGTAGAGGGAACGAGCAGTCGTACCTTTGACTTGCTCCTCAAGGATTTGGGGAATAACTTCCTCAAAAATAGCCTTAATTTCAGCGTCTGTTTTTCCATCCTTGATGAATTGTTGGGTAGCGATATGGATAAATTCTTGGTTTTTCTTAGTTAATTTTTGTAGATCAATCTGAGACATAGGAACTCCTCTTAGAACCATTTTTTATGGATGAGATAGAGAGTGAGCGAGACACTCATAGCAAAGGCGATAAAGACGATTAACCAGAAGGCATTTGGCTCGCCGTTTAGGGGGATTTCATTATCCTTAAAGTTCATCCCGTAGGCAGAAAAGACCATGGTTGGGATGGACATGACGATGGTCACAAGGGCCAAGGTTTTCATGATGTTGTTCTGGTTGTTGGAAATGATAGAGGCAAAGGTTTCTGTCATGGAATGAAGGACATTTCCGTAAATGTCTGCCATCTCGATGGCCTGTTGGGTTTCAATCAAGGTATCTTCAAGCAGGTCTTCGTCCTCAAGGTATTTCTTGATATTACTGGTTGAGCTGGTCAATTTCTTAATCACACGCTCGTTTGTTTTGAGGGAGGCCTTGAAATAGACGATAGTTTTTTCCAATTCCATGAGCTCAATCAATTCTTCATTACGAGTTGATTGATGCAGTTGACTTTCGATTTGTTCACTCTTACGGTCAATCGAACGAAGAGCTGTTAGATAAAGCTCTGCATTGCGATAGAGAATCTGGAAGATGAAACGCGAACGCATGAAGGTGTAGAAATTACGCAATCGACGGTTGATAAAGACATCGAGGACCGGTAATGGTTCCAAACACGTAGTGATAATGGTTTCCTCAGTGATGATAATACCAAGCGGAATAGTTACGTAGTAGGTGCGGTTATTTCTTTCCTCTGTGACCGGCACGTCTACGATAATCAGGGTATACTCGTCTTCAATGGTAATACGAGACATTTCTTCCGCATCGAGCGGTGCTCGAAGGTCGGCAATGTCGATATCGAAGGCGTTAGCGATTTCGAGTGATTCATTTTGAGTCGGATTGACGAGATTGATCCAAGTACCCGGTTCAAGCGTATCGATCTCTTTAAATTCAGTTGTTGTAGAGAGGAAAACTTGTTTCATATCCCTTATCCTTTCTCATTTTTCAGATTTTTTCACACCGTACTATTATACTACAAATTCAGCCTTTTGGGTAATAGAATCTCACTTTTTTTGGTATAATGGTAAGCAATAATGGACTAGAAAGAACAAAAATGCAAGATAAAATTGTCATTCATGGGGCGCGTGCCCATAATTTAAAAAATATTGATGTGGAGATTCCACGAGATAAGCTGGTTGTTGTGACCGGTTTGTCAGGTTCAGGGAAATCCAGTCTGGCCTTTGACACCCTCTATGCGGAGGGGCAACGTCGCTATGTGGAGAGTTTGTCAGCCTACGCTCGCCAGTTCTTGGGCAACATGGAGAAGCCAGATGTAGATGCTATTGATGGCCTCAGCCCAGCTATTTCCATCGACCAAAAAACGACTAGCAAAAACCCTCGCTCGACAGTGGGAACAACGACAGAAATCAATGACTATCTGCGTCTCCTCTACGCGCGTGTGGGGACGCCTTACTGTATCAACGGGCATGGAGCTATCAAGGCTTCTTCTGTGGAGCAAATTGTGGATAAGGTTTTGGAATTTCCTGAACGCCAGCGCCTGCAAATTTTAGCACCAGTCATTCGTAAGAAAAAAGGACAACATAAGAGTGTCATTGAAAAGGTTCAGAAAGATGGTTACGTCCGTGTCCGTGTGGATGGAGAAGTCTATGATGTGACCGAAGTACCAGAGTTGTCCAAGAGCAAGCAACACAATATCGATGTCGTAGTTGACCGTATTGTTATCAAGGAGGGCATCCGTAGCCGTCTCTTTGATTCCATTGAGGCTGCCCTTCGTATTGCAGAAGGTTATGTCATTATCGACACCATGGACGATTCGGAGTTGCTCTTTTCTGAGCACTATGCCTGTCCAGTTTGTGGTTTTACTGTTCCAGAGTTAGAGCCACGTCTCTTCTCCTTCAATGCTCCTTTTGGCTCATGCAGTGAGTGTGACGGCTTGGGCATCAAGCTGGAGGTGGATACTGATTTGGTAGTGCCAGATGCCAGCAAAACGCTACGCGAGGGAGCCTTAACACCTTGGAATCCTATCTCATCCAACTACTATCCAAACATGCTGGAACAAGCCATGACAGCCTTTGGAGTGGACATGGATAGGCCTTTTGAGGATTTGTCAGAAGAAGACAAGAACTTGATTTTCTACGGCTCAGATGGCAAGGAATTCCATTTTCACTATGAAAATGAATTTGGCGGTGTGCGCGATATCGACATTCCGTTTGAAGGAGTTGTCAATAATATCAAACGTCGCTATCACGAGACAAACAGCGATTACACGCGCACCCAGATGCGCCTCTACATGAATGAGCTGACCTGCGGAACCTGTCACGGCTATCGCCTCAATGATCAGGCCTTGTCTGTCCGTGTGGGTGGCGAGCAAGGACCACATATCGGAGAAATCTCAGACCTGTCTATCGCAGACCACTTGGAGTTGGTGAGCCAGCTGACCTTGTCCGAAAATGAAGCCATCATTGCTCGCCCAATCCTCAAAGAAATCAAGGATCGTTTGACCTTCCTTAATAACGTGGGTCTTAACTATTTGACTCTGTCACGTTCGGCAGGTACCCTTTCAGGTGGAGAGAGTCAGCGTATTCGCTTGGCGACCCAGATTGGTTCCAACCTCTCAGGTGTCCTCTATATCTTGGATGAGCCTTCGATTGGGCTCCACCAGAGGGATAATGACCGCCTGATTGCCAGTCTGAAAAAGATGCGTGATTTGGGCAATACTCTCATTGTGGTGGAACACGACGAAGATACTATGCGTGAGGCGGATTACCTGATTGACGTTGGTCCCGGTGCCGGTGTTTTTGGTGGGGAGATTGTTGCTGCAGGTACGCCCAAACAGGTTGCTCGCAACAGCAAGTCTATCACAGGCCAGTACTTGTCAGGAAAACGTGCCATTCCAGTGCCAGAAGAGCGCCGTACCGGAAATGGTCGTTTTATCGAGGTGACGGGAGCGCGTGAGAATAACTTGCAAAATATCACTGCTCGCTTCCCACTAGGGAAATTCATCGCGGTGACAGGTGTGTCAGGTTCAGGGAAATCGACCTTAATCAACAGCATCCTCAAAAAAGCTATTGCCCAGAAGCTCAACCGCAATTCAGACAAACCTGGTAAATTCAAGACCATTACAGGAATTGAGTATGTAGACCGCTTGATTGACATTGACCAGAGCCCGATCGGACGAACGCCGAGGTCCAACCCAGCCACCTATACAGGAGTTTTTGACGATATCCGTGACCTTTTTGCCCAGACAAACGAAGCCAAGATTCGAGGCTACAAGAAAGGGCGTTTCAGTTTCAACGTCAAGGGTGGTCGTTGTGAAGCCTGCTCAGGTGACGGGATTATCAAGATTGAGATGCACTTCTTACCAGATGTTTATGTGGCTTGTGAGGTCTGCCACGGAACTCGCTACAACAGTGAAACCCTAGAAGTTCACTACAAGGAAAAGAATATCTCGCAGGTCTTGGACATGACGGTCAACGATGCGGTAGAGTTCTTCCAACACATTCCTAAGATTCAACGCAAACTCCAGACTATCAAGGATGTGGGACTGGGCTATGTGACGCTAGGTCAACCAGCTACCACCATTTCTGGGGGAGAAGCCCAGCGTATGAAGCTGGCTAGCGAACTCCACAAACGCTCGACCGGTAAGTCATTCTACATTCTGGATGAACCGACGACAGGGCTTCATACAGAGGATATTGCTCGCCTGCTCAAGGTTTTAGCACGCTTTGTTGACGATGGCAATACAGTCCTCGTCATTGAGCACAATCTGGATGTTATCAAGACGGCAGACCATATTATCGACCTGGGTCCTGAGGGCGGTGTCGGTGGTGGAACCATCATCGCAACAGGAACTCCAGAAGAAGTAGCGGCCAACGAAGCCAGCTACACAGGACACTATTTGAAAGGAAAGTTACATCATGAATAAACGTGTACAAGCATTTCTAGCTAAAATGCAAGAAAAAGAACTAGATGGCATCATCATTAATAACCTTAAAAATGTCTATTACCTGACTGGTTTTTGGGGTTCAAATGGAACAGTCTTTATCAGCCGTGACCGTCAGGTCTTGGTGACAGACTCTCGCTATATCATAGCAGCTAAGCAAGAAACCAGTGGGTTTGAGATTGTGGCTGATCGCGATGAATTGGCTGTCATTGCAGGCATTGTTAAGGACATGGGCTTGTCTCGAATCGGTTTTGAGGATGAGATTTCGGTCTCTTATTACCACCGTATGCAGGCAGCCTTTGAAGGAATTGACTTGCTTCCACAAACTCAGTTTGTTGAAGGTCTTCGAATGATTAAGGATGAAGCGGAGATTGCAGCTATTCGCAAGGCTTGTTCTATCTCAGACCAAGCTTTCCGCGATGCGCTTGACTTCATCAAACCAGGAAAAACTGAGATTGAGATTGCCAACTTCCTTGACTTCCGCATGCGTGAGTTGGGAGCATCTGGCTTGTCTTTTGATACGATTCTAGCTAGCGGTATCAACTCTTCTAAACCCCATGCTCATCCTATGCACAAACCAGTTGAGCTAGGAGAAGCCATTACCATGGACTTCGGTTGCCTTTATGACCACTATGTCAGTGATATGACCCGGACTATCTACTTGGGACACGTCAGTGATGAGCAGGCAGAGATTTACAATACTGTCCTGAAAGCCAACCAAGCTCTGATTGACCAGGCTAAGGCAGGATTAGGTTTCCGTGACTTTGACAAAATCCCTCGTGATATTATCATCGAAGCAGGCTATGGCGACTACTTTACCCACGGTATCGGACACGGTATTGGACTGGATATCCATGAGGAACCATATTTTAGTCAGACTTCTATAGAAACTATTAAGGCAGGTATGGCCTTGACAGACGAGCCAGGTATTTATATTGAAGGTAAATATGGTGTTCGTATCGAGGATGATATTCTGATTACAGAGACAGGTTGTGAATTGTTGACCCTAGCTCCAAAAGAGTTGATAGTTATTTAAGACTCAAACAACTCAAATGATTGACTTTTAAATTTTAAAGGTTTATACTGAAAAACGAAAACGGTAGGTGAGGCTACCATAGGGATACGGATGACTACCGCAAAGCAGTGGAGACACTACTCGTTGGTCAACAGTCCTGGTCGCGAAGGCCAAGACTAAGCTCATTTCATTGCCCTATGGAGTTAAAGCTTGAACGAAAAAACAGATATTTAGTTTTTTAATCCTGCCATTTTTTGATGGTAGGATTTTCTACTGTTTTAAAACAAAGAAAGGAGACAGACGATGCAAATTGACGACCATCCGGAACCGCACATACACAGCCAATCGCTGATTTGTGTCGTTCTGCCCTTATAAAGTGATTGGTCTCTGTGTATGAAACACATCATTCATACAGATAGGAGAAACCAATGAAAACAACAAAAGAAAGATTAGCAACAGCTATTCAAGTCCCTTTAGACGAGAGTCTAACTTTTTATCATACCAGTTTAAACGGTTTGACAGAGGAACAGGTCGAAAAAAATCGTGACCTCTATGGCGAAAATGTGATTACCAAAGGCCAAGAAGACAGTATCCTCAAAAAGATTTACGAATCGATCATCAATCCTTTTACAATCATCTTACTGGTCATCGCCGTGATTTCCTTAGTGACCAATGTCTGGTTGGCAAAACCAGGTCAAGAGGATCCGACGACTTCCATTATCATCGTTGTCCTAGTCCTCATTTCTGGAGGCATTCGATTTGTCCAAGAACTCCGCAGTGATAAGGCAGCCACCAATCTTTCAAAAATGATTGTCAACACAGCGACTGTCATTCGTCAAGGAGAAATCCAAGAAGTACCTATCGATGATTTGGTAGTAGGTGACGTGGTTAAACTAAGCGCTGGAGACATGATTCCAGCAGACCTTCTTTTATTTGAGTCGCGCGATTTCTTTGTCCAACAGTCGGGCTTGACAGGCGAAAGTGATTCTGTTGAAAAATTGGCCTTGACCAAGGCAACAGTTCAACAATCTGATAGTCTTCTTGAAGCCGAATCCTTGGCTTTTATGGGAACCAATGTCTTGTCTGGTAGTGCCAAGGCCGTGGTTTTGGCGGTTGGTGATGATACCATGATGGGGGCCATTGAGCAGACTCTGAACACCTATGACGAGCCTACTTCGTTTGAGCGGGAGATGAATAGTATCTCTTGGCTCTTGATCCGTTTGATGTTGGTCATGGTGCCCATCGTTTTCTTGTCCAATGGTTTAACAGATGGCGACTGGTTGGAAGCTGGCGTATTTGCTTTGAGTGTTGGTGTTGGATTGACACCTGAGATGCTTCCTATGATCATCACGGCCAGTCTAGCGAAAGGCTCCATTATCATGGCTAAGGAAAAAGTGGTTATCAAGAAACTCAATGCCATACAGGACTTAGGGGCGATTGATATCTTGTGTACAGATAAGACAGGCACTCTAACCCAAGACGAAATAGTTCTAGAATATCCCTTGGACATCCACGGACGCTTGGATTTGACCGTCTTGAGACGAGCTTATCTCAATTCTTATTTTCAAACGGGCCTGAAAAATTTGATGGACAGAGCCATCATCAAACGGACTGAAAAGGAAGCCAAAGAACACGCCCTCTTGCAAAATCTAGATCAAACCTTTCAAAAAATAGATGAATTGCCCTTTGATTTTGAACGTAGACGGATGAGTGTTATCGTTAAGGATGAACACGAAACGGTTAGTTTGGTAACCAAGGGTGCCCTAGAGGAAATGTTGACGATTTCCAGTCATGCGGAATACCAAGGAGTGATTACTCCCTTGACAGATGCTATTAGAGAAGAAATTTTAGCGGAAGTCCGACAACTCAATCAACAAGGTTTGCGTGTCTTGGGAGTGGCTTATAAGTCAGGTTTGAGGGAAGATCATGCCTATACAGTTGATGACGAAGGGGATATGATTCTAACTGGTTATTTAGCCTTTCTAGATCCTCCTAAACCATCTGCAGCACCAGCAATTAAGGCTTTGTTAGAACATGGGGTTCAAACAAAGATTTTAACGGGAGACAACGAAAAGGTTACCCAAGCAGTCTGTGAAAAGGTTGGCTTAGATATCAATCAGATGCTGTTGGGATCTGAAATTGATCAGATGAGTGATCAAGAATTGGCCCAAGCCGTAGAGGAGGTAACTGTCTTCGCCAAACTTTCTCCTGACCAAAAAGCAAGGATTATTTTGCAATTTAAGGCTAATGGTCATGCTGTCGGCTATATGGGGGATGGGATCAATGATGCTCCTTCTATGAAAGTTGCAGATGTGGGGATTTCTGTTGATACAGCAGTAGATATTGCCAAAGAAACAGCTGATGTTATCCTACTTGATAAGGATCTCATGGTACTTGAAAAAGGACTTGTTGAAGGGCGTAAGGTCTATGCCAATATGACCAAATATATCAAAATGACAGTGAGTTCTAATTTTGGAAATATCTTATCCCTATTGGTCTCTGGAATCTTTTTACCCTTTTTACCAATGGCACCAGTCCATTTGATTATCCTAAATCTAGTCTATGATTTGTCTTGCATTGCCTTGCCTTTTGACAAGGTGGATAAAGATTTTTTGAGAAATCCACATACCTGGGAAGCCAAGTCCATCACACGTTTCATGGTTTGGATGGGGCCTATCTCTTCTGCCTTTGATATTTTGACCTTTATTTTGCTCTATTTTATCATTGTACCTATGACGACAGGTCATGCCTATGTTCATGGAGCAGAGTCGGCCGTAGGATTTATTGTCTTGTTTCAGACAGGTTGGTTTATCGAGTCTATGTGGTCACAAACTATGGTTATCCATATGTTGCGTTCAGCCAAAATTCCCTTTTTACAAAGTCGTCCAGCTTGGCTAGTCCTTGTGACAACTTTATTGGCTGCAGCCTTTGTGACCTTCCTTCCCTACAGTCCTCTCGCAAGCCTTCTTCATCTCACTCCTTTAAAACCGATTTATTTCATCTTCTTACTTTTCATCATTATTTTGTACATGATTAGCGTGACAATTGTGAAAAAAATCTATATCAAGAAATATAAAGAATGGCTGTAAATTTCATTTTGTCAAGAAAAAAGTACGAAAATGACGAAAAAAGTCAAAAAAATTTAAAAATAGGTCGCAAGTCGGATGTTTTTTATGGTATAATAGACTAAACTGATAGTAACATGTAGCGAAAGGGGTAGGTACATGATTAAAATTTATACAGTCTCAAGTTGTACTAGCTGTAAAAAAGCAAAAACCTGGCTCAATGCCCACCAGTTAAGTTATAAAGAACAAAACCTTGGTAAAGAAGGAATTACGAGAGAAGAATTACTGGATATTCTAACCAAAACAGATAACGGAATAGCCAGCATCGTTTCATCTAAAAATCGCTATGCCAAAGCCCTTGGAGTTGATATTGAAGATTTGAGCGTCAATGAAGTCCTCAATCTGATTATGGAAACACCGAGAATTTTAAAGAGCCCAATCCTTGTGGATGAAAAACGCCTGCAAGTTGGCTACAAGGAAGACGATATTCGTGCCTTCCTACCACGCTCTGTCCGTAATGTAGAAAATGCAGAAGCACGTTTGCGTGCAGCTCTATAAACATCAAGGCTGGGAGCAATTCCCAGTCTTATTCTATTTTATACTCTTCAAAAATCTCTTCAAACCGTGTCAACGTCGCCTTGCCGTATGTATGGTTACTGACTTCGTCAGTTCTATCCACAACCTCAAAACAGTGTTTTGAGCTGACTTCGTCAGTTTTATCTGCAACCTCAAAGCTGTGCTTTGAGCAACCTGAGGCTAGTTTCCTAGTTTGCTCTTTGATTTTCATTGAGTATTAATCCCAAAAAGAAAGAAGAAAGAAATGAAAAAAATAGTTCTTGTTAGTCTAGCTTTTCTTTTTGTCCTGGTTGGTTGTGGACAGAAAAAAGAAGCTGGACCAGCTACAAAAACAGAAAAGGATACGCTTCAGTCGGCATTGCCAGTTATTGAAAATGCTGAGAAGAATACAGTTGTAACCAAGACTTTGGTCTTGCCCAAGTCAGATGATGGCAGCCAGCAAACCCAAACTATTACTTATAAAGACAAGACTTTTTTGAACTTAACCATTCAACAAAAGCGTCCAGTCTCAGATGAGTTGAAGACCTATATTGATCAACATGGTGTGGAAGAAACTCAAAAAGCTCTCCTTGAGGCGGAGGAGAAGGATGAGTCTATCATTGAAGCTCGTAAATTGGCAGGTTTCAAACTTGAAACCAAACTATTGAGCTCAACTGAACTTCAAACAACGACTAGTTATGATTTTCAAGTTTTGGATGTCAAGAAGGCTTCTCAGTTGGAATATCTAAAAAATATTGGCTTGGAAAATCTTTTGAAAAATGAACCAAGCAAATATATTTCAGATAGATTGGCAAATGGTGCGACAGAACAATAGAAAATCCAAATAAATAGACTGCCTGAATTGTAGAAGGTAAGGAATTATGCTATAATGGTACTATTCTAAGGAAAGAGGGTGTTAGAATGGGATTTACTGAAGAAACAGTACGTTTTAAATTGGACGATTCCAATAAAAAAGAAATTAGCGAAACTTTGACTGATGTCTATGCTTCGTTGAACGATAAGGGCTACAACCCAATTAACCAAATCGTAGGTTACGTATTGAGTGGAGACCCTGCCTACGTTCCTCGTTATAATAATGCACGAAATCAAATCCGTAAGTATGAGCGTGATGAAATCGTTGAGGAATTGGTTCGCTACTACCTTAAAGGACAAGGAGTCGATCTATAACCTATGAGAATTATGGGATTGGACGTCGGTTCCAAAACGGTAGGGGTGGCGATTAGCGATCCGCTAGGTTTCACAGCTCAAGGGCTTGAAATCATCCAAATCAATGAGGAACAAGGCCAATTTGGTTTTGACCGTGTTAAGGAGTTGGTTGATACTTACAAGGTGGAACGATTTGTAGTGGGCTTACCTAAAAACATGAACAATACAAGCGGACCGCGCGTGGAAGCTAGTCAAGCATACGGAGCAAAGCTAGAAGAGCTTTTTGGTTTACCAGTAGACTATCAAGATGAACGCTTGACAACAGTTGCTGCAGAGCGCATGTTGATTGAACAAGCAGATATCAGCCGTAACAAGCGCAAGAAAGTCATTGATAAGTTAGCAGCTCAGCTGATTTTACAAAATTATTTAGATAGAAAATTTTAATATAAAGGAGAGGCTATGTCACACGATCATAACCATGACTACGAAGAACGTGAACTTATTACACTAGTAGATGAGCAAGGAAATGAAACCTTGTTTGAAATCCTTTTGACGATTGATGGAAAAGAAGAATTTGGTAAAAACTATGTTCTTCTAGTGCCAGTTAACGCAGAAGAAGACGAAGACGGACAAGTTGAAATCCAAGCTTACTCATTCATCGAAAACGAGGATGGAACAGAAGGCGAATTGCAACCAATTCCAGAAGACTCAGAAGACGAATGGAACATGATTGAAGAAGTCTTCAATAGTTTTATGGAGGAGTAAAAACGTCCGGGGGACGTTTTTACCCCAGTTCCTTTAAATAAGAGAGAACTGGTAAGTCCGGGGGATGTTTTTAGCCCTGCGCTAGAAATTAGAAACGCAGGCAGTCCAGTGGATATTTTTACTCCAGTTCTTTTGAATAAGGGAGAACTGGTAAGTCTGGGGACGTTTTGATCCCACGTTAATATTTATAGTAGCTAGTTATTAGCTAACCAGGTAAGAGGTCGGGACGAAAATCCTGACCTCGTTTTTTGTTATCTACGGAATTTTGCTAGGTAATTGATTAGACTTTTGTCAAGGAGATGTGTATGTTTGAAGTAGAAGAATGGCTCCATAGTCGGATTGGTTTGAATTTTCGATCAGGTTTGGGCCGAGTGCAGCAAGCGGTGGATTTGCTAGGGAATCCCGAGCAGTCTTACCCTATTATCCACGTAACAGGGACTAATGGGAAAGGATCTACCATTGCTTTTATGAGGGAGTTATTTATGGGGCATGGCAAAAAAGTTGCGACCTTTACTTCCCCTCATATCGTTTCTATCAATGACCGAATCTGCATTAATGGGCAACCAATAGCTAATGCAGACTTTATTCGTTTAGCTGAGCAGGTCAAGGAGATGGAAAAGACGCTTTTGCAAACCCATGACCAGTTGTCCTTTTTTGAATTGCTGACCCTGATTGCTTTCCTTTATTTTAGAGAGCAAGAGGTGGATTTGGTTTTACTAGAAGTGGGAATTGGTGGCTTACTTGACACGACTAATGTGGTAACTGGAGATATTGCTATCATTACCTCCATCGGTCTCGACCATCAGGAGACATTGGGTGATAGTCTAGAAGCAATCGCAGAGCAGAAAGCTGGCATTTTCAAGGCTGGCAAGAAGGCAGTGATTGCCAAATTGCCCCCAGAAGCTTGGCTTGTTTGTCAGGAAAAAGCTGAATCATTAGCTGTTGACCTTTATCAGGCAGGCCAGGATTTTTCAATGCTGAATGGCGATTTTTCAAGCTCTTTGGCTAATCTTTCACAGTTGAAAATAGGCTTGGAAGGAGCTTATCAGCAGGAAAATGCGGCCTTGGCGTTGCAAGCATTTCTTCTTTTTATGGGAGAAGGAAAGGAAGTTGTTGATGAACAGGCTGTAAGAAAGGCCTTGAAACAGACCCATTGGGCTGGCCGCTTGGAGCGTATTCGTCCGCAGATTTACTTGGACGGTGCCCATAACCTCCCTGCCTTGACTCGCTTGGTTGAGTTTATCAAAGAAAAAGAGCAGGAAAGTTATCGTCCTCAAATTCTCTTTGGAGCCTTGAAACGTAAGGATTATCAAGGGATGTTGGGTTATTTGGCTGAAAATTTACCTCAGGTAGAACTCAAGGTGACCGGCTTTGACTATCAAGGTTCTTTGGATGAAACAGATGTAACAGGTTACGATATAGTTCCTTCTTACCGAGAATTTATTAGCAATTTTGAAGAAAGAGCAGATGCCCAGGATTTGTTGTTCATTACAGGATCTCTCTATTTTATCTCAGAAGTACGGAGCCACCTACTGGGGTATGAGCAGATAAATTGATCTCCTTTTTTGAACTTGCTATACTAGGGGAACTGCCAGTTAGAAGGAAATTTCTCTAAATTGGTAGCAGAAAGGAAATTCATCATGAAATTAAAAACATTCACACTTTCTCTTGCTTCTTTAGCAAGCCTTAGTCTCTTAGTAGCTTGTTCACAAAGAGCTCAACAGGTTCAACAACCAGTAGTTCAATCGCAAACACAACAAACTCAACAATCACAAGCTGCTTTATCTTCTACAGAAAATACAAATCAGGCAGCGACAAGTTCTTCACAAAATGCGCCTGAGGCTCAACCAACTAATATTGATGGGACTTATACTGGTCAGGACGAAGGAGACCGCATCACTTTAGTGGTAACTGGAACAACTGGCACCTGGACTCAGGTAGAAACTGATGGGGAACAAGAAATCAAGCAGGTTAGCTTCGACGCCACTAATCAACGCATGATTATTGGCGATGATGCCAAGATTTATACAATCAATGGCAATCAGATGATTATCGATGATACGGATAGAGAGGCGTCTGATCGCATTATTTTATCAAAATAGACTAGAAGGAGACTGGATTTTTCGGTCTCTTTTATGATTGCTCAGAAAAATAATCATAAATACTTGCCTTCTAGCGAATACCTGAGTTATACTAGTATTAATTACCTGTTTTTACCATTCAAACTATCAAGGAGGGGATATGAAATATAGAAAATTTCAATTATTAATGTCCAAGTATGGCTTTAGTCTTTCGATTATGCTGCTTGAACTGTGTCTTGTTTTTGGTCTCTTTCTTTATTTAGGGCGCATGGCTCCTATTCTATGGGTTATTCTCTTAATCTTTATGAGTATGGCGACTATCGTAGCGATTGTCAATCGTTCCATGGCTCCCGAAAGCAAAGTGATGTGGTTAGTGGTAACTTTTGTTCCTGTCATTGGCCCCCTGCTCTATCTGATGTTTGGTGAAAGGCGATTGTCCAAAAAAGAAATCAAGCAGTTGGACAAACTTGGTTCTATGCATTTTCGGGAGGATTATAGCAAAGCTCTCCGCCAGAAATTGAAGGAAGAGGATAAGGCGGCTTACGGAGTGATCAAATCTTTGTTAAGTATGGATAGCAATGCCGACGTCTATGATCGAACAGACTCACAATTCTTTTCTTCGGGTGAAAGCATGTGGCAACATATGTTGGAAGACCTCAAGAAAGCTGAGAAATTTATCTTTCTAGAGTACTATATTGTCGAAGAAGGTCTGATGTGGAATAGCATATTAGATATACTAGAGCAAAAGGCAGCTCAGGGTGTAGAGGTCAAGATGCTCTATGATGATATCGGCTGTATGGCGACTTTGCCTGGAGATTATACTATTCGGCTTCGTAGTCGAGGCATTGAAGCCCATAAATTTAACAAGGTGATTCCTCGTTTGACGGTGGCTTACAACAATCGGGACCATCGTAAAATCCTGGTCATAGATGGTCAGGTAGCCTATACAGGAGGCATTAACTTAGCCGATGAGTACATCAATCATGTAGAACGCTTTGGCTATTGGAAGGACAGTGGGATTCGCTTAGATGGTCCTGGTGTCAAGGCCCTCACCCGTCTCTTTTTGATGACTTGGTACATCAATCGTGGGGAAATCAGCGATTTTGACCAGTATCACTTGGAAAATCAGCCTTGTTCTGGCCAAGGGCTCTGCATTCCTTACGGTAGCGGACCCAAGCCCATCTTCCGTACCCAGGTAGGGAAAAAAGTCTATCAAAGTTTGATTAATCAGGCTACTGATTCAGTCTATATCACAACACCCTATTTGATTATTGACTATGACTTAACAGAGAGTATTAAAAATGCAGCCATGAGGGGTGTTGATGTCCGCATCGTAACACCTTGCATTCCGGATAAAAAATTGATCCAACTCATCACAAGAGGAGCCTATCCGGATTTGTTGTCAGCAGGAGTAAGGATTTTTGAGTATAGTCCAGGCTTCATCCACAGTAAACAAATCCTAGTGGATAAGGACTTTGCTGCAGTTGGGACCATTAACTTAGATTATAGAAGTTTGCTTCACCACTATGAAAATGCAGTCTTGCTATATAAAACAGAATCAATCACTGAGATTCAAAAAGATTTTCAAGAGATTTTTTCAGCATCGCAAGAAATTTTCCCTCATACGATAAAAAATAGCTGGTATCAGAAATTGATTAAGGAAATTGCCCAGTTATTCGCCCCTATCTTATAAGAAATCTAGGACTGAGGACACAAACCAGTCCTCTTTTTCTTGCCTTTTACGAATAAGAAGAAGTAGGAGGGAAGATGCTGACTCAGAACGAATTAAACTATATCACGACATTTAAACAGACACATTTACACCGATTTCGGGAAATTGAAACCTTTGTGAAACTATGCAAAAAATCACTCAAACAGCCATCGCAAGCTGACAATCCTAGGACTTTTTGATATACTAAGACAGATAAATTGAATAGGAGAAACGATATGAGTGTGTATGGTAGAGTAGAAGAAGTTCATCAGGAGAATCGTGAACCTCTAGAATACCAAATCGAACAAGAATCGCATCATCGTGAATCAAGTCGTCTTCCTTTGGTAAAAATTTTACTATGGAGTACGCTTGTAACAGGAATAACTCTAGGAGTGCCGCTATTACTTGATTTAATGAGTGCACAAGAAGTGCAGGATTTTTATACAGGTTGGGCGCTTCATCAGACCGGGAAAATTTACAGCGACTATTATGGAAGTCAAGGCTTGCTTTATTATTTGCTGACTTACGTGACTCAGGGCGGATTTTTCTTTGCCATTTTTGAGTGGTTAGCCTTGGTAGCAGGAGGATTTTTCCTATTTCGATCGGCGGACACTTTGACAGAGCAAGGAGACCAAGCTGGACAACTGGTGACTATTTTTTACATGCTAGTTACAGGTCTTGCTTTTGGTGGAGGTTATGCGACTCTTTTAGCGCTTCCCTTCTTATTCGCGGCCTTTAGTTTAGTTGCTGCTTACCTAAGCAATCCAAGCCATGACAAGGGATTTGTACGGATTGGGCTGGCTTTGGCAGGAGGATTTTTCTTTGCTCCCTTGTCATCGCTCCTGTTTATTGCTGTAGTGAGTTTAGGCTTGTTGGTCTTTAACCTTGGGCATAGACGTTTTGCACATGGATTTTATCAGTTTCTTGCAGTAGCTTTAGGTTTTTCACTTGTCTTTTATCCAACTGCCTACTATAGTGTTGCAACAGGAAGTTTTGAGGATGCGATTAGTGGAATTTTGTATCCAATTCATTCTATTCATTTGGCTTCTGTTTCGGCATTGTTAGAAAATGTTTTGTTTTATGGGTTGTTGGCTCTTGGCATGGGAGTTTTGGTTTTTGTCTTTTTAGGTCTCTTTCAATCTAAATCCTCTAAACTATATGTCATCTCAGTGCCTGCGAGTTTGTTCCTAATTTTAGGTTTGCTAGTGATTTTCTTTACACAGGATCCCCTACATGCATCCCGTTTGATACTCATTTTCCCTGTCTTTCTTCTGCTTTTAGTGTCCAATATCAAGGGGCAACAGAGTGGTCGTAGCGTTAGAAGAAGACGCAGAGAAGAGCCTGTTAGTCTCTGGCATCGCTATACTAAGGGGAATCTTTACCTACCAATTTTAACTTTGTTATACCTTTTAGCTGTTCCTTTTTTGATGAGGTTTGTCCTTTATCCAGTACCTTATCAAGAACGTGAGCGTCTTGCTGATTTGGTGAAAGAGGAGACAAGTAGGGAAGATGCTATCTATGCATGGGATGATACTGCAACTCTTTATCGTAAGAGTGAGCGCTTGTCGCCATCGGCTATTTTGTCCCCGTTGCACTATACAGCAACTGAGGAAAATCGGAATAAGCTACTCAATGACTTGAAAGAAAATCAACCTAAGTTGATAGTGGTGAACGACAAGGTGGCGCTCTGGTCTGAAGTGGAAACACTCTTGAAAGAAAATTACCAACAAATAAAGACTGATTACTCAGAATTCAAAGTCTATAAAATCAAATAACAAAATCAATATCTTGTGTATTTTTAAAAAATTTAGGATTTTTAACACAAGATATTGATTTTTCTTTTTAGAGTGGTATAATACTTTTTAGAAAGAACATTTTAGAAAAGAGCATGCATATGATTGCACTAGAAGAAAAAATTATAACCTTACCAACTCTCTTCGTTGAAAAACGAGATGGGAGACGTGTTGTATTTGATGTGGACAAGATTGACAAGGCTCTCCACAAGGCGGCTGACAAGGTTATGGATGTGACACCCTTGGTTGAAAAGCGCCTAAATGCTCTGACCGAGCGAATTGTCACAGAAATTCATAGTCGATTTCCAAAGGGGGTTAAGATTTACGAAATTCAAAATATCGTAGAACATGAATTGCTTGAAGCCAAAGAATATGCGCTGGCTGAGGAGTATATTACTTATCGGACACAAAGGGATTTTGAGCGCTCAAAAGCGACGGATATCAACTTTAGTATCCATAAACTTCTCAACAAAGACCAGGCAGTTGTCAATGAAAATGCTAATAAAGACAGCGATGTCTTTAACACCCAGCGTGATTTGACAGCGGGTATTGTCGGGAAATCAATCGGACTGCAAATGCTGCCAAAGCATGTAGCCAATGCTCACCAAAAAGGGGATATCCACTATCACGATTTGGACTACAGTCCCTATACACCTATGACCAATTGCTGTTTGATTGATTTCAAGGGTATGTTGGAAAATGGTTTTAAGATTGGGAATGCAGAGGTAGAGAGTCCCAAGTCTATCCAGACTGCGACAGCTCAGATTTCCCAAATCATTGCCAACGTTGCTTCTAGCCAGTATGGAGGCTGTTCAGCTGACCGTATTGATGAAGTTTTGGCGCCTTATGCAGAGAAGAATTACCAAAAACACCTCAAGGATGCAGAAGAATGGGTCTTGCCTGAAAAACGGGAAGATTATGCCTGGAAGAAAACACAAAAAGACATCTATGATGCCATGCAATCTCTTGAGTATGAAATCAATACCCTCTTCACTTCAAATGGACAAACACCCTTTACTTCACTGGGTTTTGGTCTAGGAACTAGTCGTTTTGAACGGGAAATTCAAAAAGCTATCTTGACCATTCGAATCAAGGGGCTTGGTTCAGAACACCGTACAGCCATCTTCCCTAAACTTATCTTTACGCTTAAAAGAGGACTTAACTTAGAGGAAGGGACTCCTAACTACGATATCAAGCAGTTGGCCCTAGAGTGTGCAACCAAACGGATGTACCCAGATGTCTTGTCCTATGATAAGATTATTGAGTTGACTGGTTCTTTCAAGGTTCCTATGGGTTGTCGTTCTTTTCTTCAAGGATGGAAAGACGAGAATGGTGTAGAAGTCAATTCGGGTCGGATGAATCTAGGTGTTGTGACGGTCAACCTTCCTCGCATTGCCCTCGAGTCTGAGGGCGACATGAATAAGTTCTGGGAAATCTTCAACGAGCGTATGAATATCGCTGAAGATGCTCTGGTTTATCGTGTCGAACGGACCAAGGAAGCTACACCAGCTAACGCACCAATCCTCTACCAATACGGTGCTTTTGGCCATCGTCTAGGTAAAGAAGAAAGTGTTGACCAGCTCTTTAAGAATCGTCGTGCAACCGTTTCGCTGGGTTACATCGGTTTATACGAAGTGGCTACTGTCTTCTTTGGAAATAGCTGGGAAAACAATCCAGATGCTAAGGAATTCACGCTAGATATCATTCGTGATATGAAACATCGGGTAGAAGAGTGGTCAGACCAATACGGTTATCATTTCTCTATCTACTCAACACCGTCTGAAAGTTTGACAGACCGTTTCTGCCGACTAGATACAGAGAAGTTCGGCTCTATTCCTGATATCACGGATAAGGAATACTACACCAATTCTTTCCACTACGATGTTCGTAAAAATCCAACACCGTTTGAAAAATTAGACTTTGAGAAAGTTTATCCAGAAGCAGGTGCGTCAGGTGGTTTCATCCATTATTGTGAGTATCCAGTTCTTCAACAAAATCCAAAGGCTCTGGAAGCTGTTTGGGACTATGCCTATGACCGCGTGGGCTATCTAGGAACAAATACTCCGATTGACCGTTGCTACAAGTGTGACTTTGAAGGGGATTTTGAACCAACTGAAAGAGGATTTGCTTGCCCTAACTGTGGTAACAGTGACCCTAAAACAGTAGACGTTGTTAAACGAACTTGTGGCTACCTAGGCAATCCTCAAGCGAGACCTATGGTCAACGGCCGTCACAAGGAAATCGCTGCGCGTGTCAAACACATGAATGGCTCAACGATTAAAATAGCTGGCCATCAAGTAACAAATTAGAAAGAAATGAGATGGGAAAATATCAATTAGACGATAAGGGTCGAGCACAAGTGACCCGTTATCACGAGAAACACTCTAAAGGTGGAGCTGGTAAAAAAGAACGTTTGCTCAGCCTCAGAGAACAATTTTTAAACAAGAACAAGAAAAAATAAAAGTAATACTCAATGAAAATCAAAGAGCAAACTAGGAAGCTAGCCGTAGGCAGTACTTGAGTACGGTAAGGCGACGCTGACGTGGTTTGAATTTGATTTTCGAAGAGTATGAGAGTCAGCTCTCGCTTTTCTCATAGTGGGAGGTAATGATGGAATTACGCAGACCAAGATTAACAGATAAAGAAACAGTTTTAGAGATGATGGGAGAGTTTGAAAAGAGCCAATCAACCCATGATGGAGGATTTTGGGATACAGAGAACTTTGTGTATGAAGAGTGGTTGGAAACAAATATGCAAAAAGAGATGGGAATAAACTTGCCTGAAAATCGTGTTCCTTCTATTCAATTTGTATCATTTGATGATGTAGGTCGTGCTCTAGGATTTTTGAATCTGCGATTGAGACTGAATGAGGGTTTACTGAATTATGCTGGTCACATTGGCTATTCTATCCGACCATCTGAAAGAGGCAAAGGTTATGCTAAAGAAACTCTCAGTCAGGGTTTGCAAGTTGCTAAGGAAAAGAACATCAAGAAAGCTCTTGTTACCTGTAGTGTGAATAATCCTGCTAGTAGAGCGGTCATTCTAGCAAATGGTGGAATATTTGAGGATGTTCGTAATGGAGTCGAGCGTTATTGGATAGAGGTAGCGAATGAATAATCCAAAACCACAAGAATGGAAAAGCGAGGAACTTAGTAAAGGCCGTATCATTGACTACAAGGCCTTTAACTTTGTAGATGGAGAAGGTGTGCGTAACTCTCTCTATGTATCAGGTTGCATGTTTCGCTGTGAGGGATGTTATAATGTTGCGACTTGGTCTTTTAATGCTGGCATTCCCTATACAGCAGAATTAGAAGAACAGATCATGGCAGACCTTGCCCAGCCCTATGTTCAAGGTTTGACTTTGTTGGGAGGAGAACCCTTTCTCAATACGGGTATTCTCTTGCCACTCGTTAAACGCATCCGAAAGGAATTGCCAGGCAAAGACATCTGGTCCTGGACGGGCTACACCTGGGAAGAAATGATGCTGGAGACACCAGATAAACTGGAACTCTTATCACTGATTGATATTCTGGTCGATGGACGGTATGATCGAACTAAAAGAAATCTTATGCTTCAGTTTCGAGGTTCGTCCAATCAACGAATTATCGATGTGCAAAAATCCCTCAAAAGTGGGCAAGTAGTGATTTGGGACAAACTCAATGACGGAAAAGAAAGCTATGAACAGGTGAAGAGAGAGTAACTTTCTTCCATAAAATACTTAAATAAATGACCTGTCAAAAAAGAAAACATTTTCATGTTAAAAATTTTAAAAAACAGCAACAAATCCCTTGCAATCGCAGAGGCTTTGTGTTATTCTATTATGGTGCTGTAAATTACAGCTTTAGCTTTGATGCAAGAGGTTGCGACACGCTCGGTTGCATTGCCACGCAACACCGCGTCGGTTTTCTTGTGGAGCTAGCCTATTATCTTAAATAGACGAAAAGGAGAAAAAGATGGCAAACAAAAAAATCCGTATCCGTTTGAAAGCTTACGAACACCGTACGCTTGACACAGCGGCTGCAAAAATCGTAGAATCAGCTACTCGTACAGGTGCACAAGTTGCGGGTCCAATCCCACTTCCAACTGAACGTAGCCTCTACACAATTATTCGTGCGACTCACAAATACAAAGACTCTCGCGAACAATTTGAAATGCGTACACACAAACGTTTGATCGATATCGTTAACCCAACTCAAAAAACAGTTGATGCCTTGATGAAATTGGATCTTCCAAGTGGTGTAAACGTAGAAATCAAACTTTAATCTAAAGCTTGATACCTTGAGCATAAAAAACGCTCGTTAAAAACTTTTTGAATAAAAAATATAGAAAAGGAACTATTTTCTCATGACAAAAGGAATCTTAGGGGAAAAAGTGGGAATGACTCAAATCTTCACTGAAGCTGGCGAATTGATCCCTGTAACAGTTATTGAAGCAACTCCAAACGTTGTTCTTCAAGTTAAAACTGTTGAAACAGACGGATATAACGCTATCCAAGTTGGTTTCGATGACAAACGCGAAGTATTGAGCAACAAACCTGCTAAAGGACATGTAGCGAAAGCTAACACGGCTCCTAAGCGCTTCATTCGTGAATTCAAAAACGTTGAAGGCTTGGAAGTTGGTGCTGAAATCACAGTTGAAACATTCGCAGCTGGAGACGTTGTTGACGTAACTGGTACTTCTAAAGGTAAAGGTTTCCAAGGTGTTATCAAACGCCACGGACAATCACGTGGACCAATGGCTCACGGTTCTCGTTACCACCGTCGTCCAGGTTCAATGGGACCTGTTGCACCTAACCGCGTATTCAAAGGTAAAAACCTTGCAGGACGTATGGGTGGCGACCGCGTAACAATTCAAAACCTTGAAGTTGTACAAGTCGTTCCAGAAAAGAACGTTATCCTTATCAAAGGTAACGTACCAGGTGCTAAGAAATCTCTTATCACTATCAAATCAGCAGTTAAAGCTGGTAAATAATAAAGAAAGGGGAAATCAGTCACAATGGCAAACGTAACATTATTTGACCAAACTGGTAAAGAAGCTGGCCAAGTTGTTCTTAACGATGCAGTATTTGGTATCGAACCAAATGAATCAGTTGTGTTTGATGTGATCATCAGCCAACGCGCAAGCCTTCGTCAAGGAACACACGCTGTTAAAAACCGCTCTGCAGTATCAGGTGGTGGACGCAAACCATGGCGTCAAAAAGGAACTGGACGTGCTCGTCAAGGTTCTATCCGCTCACCACAATGGCGTGGTGGTGGTGTTGTCTTCGGACCAACTCCACGTTCATACGGCTACAAACTTCCACAAAAAGTTCGTCGCCTAGCTCTTAAATCAGTTTACTCTGAAAAAGTTGCTGAAAACAAATTCGTAGCTGTAGACGCTCTTTCATTTACAGCTCCAAAAACTGCTGAATTTGCAAAAGTTCTTGCAGCATTGAGCATCGATTCTAAAGTTCTTGTTATCCTTGAAGAAGGAAATGAATTCGCAGCTCTTTCAGCTCGTAACCTTCCAAACGTGAAAGTTGCAACTGCTACAACTGCAAGTGTTCTTGACATCGCAAATAGCGACAAACTTCTTGTCACACAAGCAGCTATCTCTAAAATCGAGGAGGTTCTTGCATAATGAATTTGTATGATGTTATCAAAAAACCTGTAATCACTGAAAGCTCAATGGCTCAACTTGAAGCAGGAAAATATGTATTTGAAGTTGACACTCGTGCACACAAACTTTTGATCAAGCAAGCTGTTGAAGCTGCTTTCGAAGGTGTTAAAGTTGCTAATGTTAACACAATCAACGTAAAACCAAAAGCTAAACGTGTTGGACGTTACACTGGTTTTACTAACAAAACTAAAAAAGCTATCATCACACTTACAGCTGATTCAAAAGCAATCGAGTTGTTTGCTGCTGAAGCTGAATAATCTAAGGAGGAAATATCGTGGGAATTCGTGTTTATAAACCAACAACAAACGGTCGCCGTAATATGACTTCTTTGGATTTCGCTGAAATCACAACAAGCACTCCTGAAAAATCATTGCTTGTTGCATTGAAGAGCAAGGCTGGTCGTAACAACAACGGTCGTATCACTGTTCGTCACCAAGGTGGTGGACACAAACGTTTCTACCGTTTGGTTGACTTCAAACGTAACAAAGACAACGTTGAAGCAGTTGTTAAAACTATCGAGTACGATCCAAACCGTTCTGCAAACATCGCTCTTGTACACTACACTGACGGTGTGAAAGCATACATCATCGCTCCAAAAGGTCTTGAAGTAGGTCAACGTATCGTTTCAGGTCCAGAAGCAGATATCAAAGTCGGAAACGCTCTTCCACTTGCTAACATCCCAGTTGGTACTTTGATCCACAACATCGAGTTGAAACCAGGTCGTGGTGGTGAATTGGTACGTGCTGCTGGAGCATCTGCTCAAGTATTGGGTTCTGAAGGTAAATACGTACTTGTTCGTCTTCAATCAGGTGAAGTTCGTATGATTCTTGGAACTTGCCGTGCTACAGTTGGTGTTGTCGGAAACGAACAACATGGACTTGTAAACCTTGGTAAAGCAGGACGTAGCCGTTGGAAAGGTATCCGCCCAACAGTTCGTGGTTCTGTAATGAACCCTAACGATCACCCACACGGTGGTGGTGAAGGTAAAGCACCAGTTGGTCGTAAAGCACCATCTACTCCATGGGGCAAACCTGCTCTTGGTCTTAAAACTCGTAACAAGAAAGCGAAATCTGACAAACTTATCGTTCGTCGTCGCAACGAGAAATAATATTAAACTAGTCGCTTAAGCAACTAGTAAATCCGCCAGCTCGGTAGCGCTCCATGTGAGCGCAAGCCGCTGTGGTACAACATTTAAAGGAGAAAATATAAAAATGGGACGCAGTCTTAAAAAAGGACCTTTCGTCGATGAGCATTTGATGAAAAAAGTTGAAGCTCAAGCTAACGACGAAAAGAAAAAAGTTATTAAAACTTGGTCACGTCGTTCAACGATCTTCCCAAGTTTCATTGGTTACACTATTGCAGTTTATGACGGACGTAAACACGTACCTGTTTACATCCAAGAAGACATGGTAGGTCACAAACTTGGTGAATTTGCACCAACTCGTACTTACAAAGGTCACGCTGCAGACGACAAGAAAACACGTAGAAAATAAGGAGAACATAAATGGCAGAAATTACTTCAGCTAAAGCAATGGCTCGTACAGTACGTGTTTCACCTCGTAAATCACGTCTTGTTCTTGATAACATCCGTGGTAAAAGCGTAGCCGATGCAATCGCAATCTTGACATTCACTCCAAACAAAGCTGCTGAAATCATCTTGAAAGTTTTGAACTCAGCTGTAGCTAACGCTGAAAACAACTTTGGTTTGGATAAAGCTAACTTGGTAGTATCTGAAGCATTCGCAAACGAAGGACCAACTATGAAACGTTTCCGTCCACGTGCGAAAGGTTCAGCTTCACCAATCAACAAACGTACAGCTCACATCACTGTAGCTGTTGCAGAAAAATAAGGAGGTAAAATCGTGGGTCAAAAAGTACATCCAATTGGTATGCGTGTCGGCATCATCCGTGATTGGGATGCCAAATGGTATGCTGAAAAAGAATACGCGGATTACCTTCATGAAGATCTTGCAATCCGTAAATTCGTTCAAAAAGAACTTGCTGACGCAGCAGTTTCAACTATTGAAATCGAACGCGCAGTAAACAAAGTTAACGTTTCACTTCACACTGCTAAACCAGGTATGGTTATCGGTAAAGGTGGTGCTAACGTTGATGCACTCCGTGCAAAACTTAACAAATTGACTGGAAAACAAGTACACATCAACATCATCGAAATCAAACAACCTGATTTGGATGCTCACCTTGTAGGTGAAGGAATTGCTCGTCAATTGGAGCAACGTGTTGCTTTCCGTCGTGCACAAAAACAAGCAATCCAACGTGCAATGCGTGCTGGAGCTAAAGGAATCAAAACTCAAGTATCAGGTCGTTTGAACGGTGCAGATATCGCCCGTGCTGAAGGATACTCTGAAGGAACTGTTCCACTTCACACACTTCGTGCAGATATCGATTATGCTTGGGAAGAAGCAGATACTACATACGGTAAACTTGGTGTTAAAGTATGGATCTACCGTGGTGAAGTTCTTCCAGCTCGCAAAAACACTAAAGGAGGTAAATAACCAATGTTAGTACCTAAACGTGTTAAACACCGTCGTGAATTCCGTGGAAAAATGCGCGGTGAAGCAAAAGGTGGAAAAGAAGTAGCATTCGGTGAATACGGTCTTCAAGCTACAACTAGCCACTGGATCACTAACCGCCAAATCGAAGCTGCTCGTATCGCCATGACTCGTTACATGAAACGTGGTGGTAAAGTTTGGATTAAAATCTTCCCACACAAATCATACACTGCTAAAGCTATCGGTGTGCGTATGGGATCTGGTAAAGGGGCACCTGAAGGTTGGGTAGCACCAGTTAAACGTGGTAAAGTGATGTTCGAAATCGCTGGTGTATCTGAAGAGATTGCACGCGAAGCGCTTCGTCTAGCTAGCCACAAATTGCCAGTTAAATGTAAATTCGTAAAACGTGAAGCAGAATAAGGAGAAGGCATGAAACTTAATGAAGTAAAAGAATTTGTTAAAGAACTTCGTGGTCTTTCTCAAGAAGAACTCGCGAAGCGCGAAAACGAATTGAAAAAAGAATTGTTTGAACTTCGTTTCCAAGCTGCTACTGGTCAATTGGAACAAACAGCTCGCTTGAAAGAAGTTAAAAAACAAATCGCTCGTATCAAAACAGTTCAATCTGAAGCGAAATAATAGACTAGGGAAGGAGAAATTTCAATGGAACGCAATAATCGTAAAGTTCTTGTTGGACGTGTTGTATCTGACAAAATGGACAAGACAATCACAGTTGTAGTTGAAACAAAACGTAACCACCCAGTCTATGGTAAACGTATTAACTACTCTAAAAAATACAAAGCTCATGATGAAAACAATGTTGCCAAAGAAGGCGATATCGTACGTATCATGGAAACTCGCCCGCTTTCAGCTACAAAACGTTTCCGTCTTGTAGAAGTTGTTGAAGAAGCGGTCATCATCTAATCAAACCTGAAAGGAGAAAACTGAAATGATTCAAACAGAAACTCGTTTGAAAGTCGCAGACAACAGCGGTGCTCGCGAAATCTTGACTATCAAAGTTCTTGGTGGTTCAGGACGTAAATTTGCAAACATCGGTGATGTTATCGTGGCATCTGTAAAACAAGCTACTCCTGGTGGTGCGGTTAAAAAAGGTGACGTTGTTAAAGCAGTTATCGTTCGTACTAAATCAGGTGCTCGTCGTGCTGATGGTTCATACATCAAATTTGACGAAAACGCAGCAGTTATCATCCGTGAAGACAAAACTCCTCGCGGAACACGTATCTTTGGCCCAGTTGCACGCGAATTGCGTGAAGGTGGCTTCATGAAGATCGTGTCACTTGCTCCAGAAGTACTTTAATTTTTAGAAACAAACTAGTCCCCTAGCTTTAAGCTAGGGTGCCCTTATGGGCGTAAGAAAAATCAAGGAGAAACCTAATGTTTGTAAAAAAAGGCGACAAAGTTCGCGTAATCGCTGGTAAAGATAAGGGAACAGAAGCTGTTGTCCTTACTGCCCTTCCAAAAGTAAACAAAGTTATCGTTGAAGGTGTTAACATCGTTAAGAAACACCAACGTCCAACTAACGAGCTTCCTCAAGGTGGTATCATCGAGAAAGAAGCAGCTATCCACGTATCAAACGTTCAAGTTTTGGACAAAAATGGTGTAGCTGGTCGTGTTGGTTACAAATTTGTAGACGGTAAAAAAGTTCGCTACAACAAAAAATCAGGCGAAGTGCTTGATTAATCACGAAGGAAAGGAGAAGTATAATGGCAAATCGTTTAAAAGAAAAATATCTTAATGAAGTAGTTCCTGCTTTGACAGAACAATTCAACTACTCATCAGTGATGGCTGTGCCTAAAGTAGATAAGATCGTTTTGAACATGGGTGTTGGTGAAGCTGTATCAAACGCTAAAAGCCTTGAAAAAGCTGCTGAAGAATTGGCACTTATCTCAGGTCAAAAACCACTTATCACTAAAGCTAAAAAATCAATCGCCGGCTTCCGTCTTCGTGAAGGTGTTGCGATCGGTGCAAAAGTTACCCTTCGTGGTGAACGTATGTACGAATTCTTGGATAAATTGGTTTCAGTTTCACTTCCACGTGTACGTGACTTCCACGGTGTTCCAACAAAATCATTTGACGGACGCGGAAACTACACACTTGGTGTGAAAGAACAATTGATCTTCCCAGAAATCAACTTCGATGATGTTGACAAAACTCGTGGTCTTGACATCGTTATCGTAACAACTGCTAACACTGACGAAGAGTCACGTGCATTGCTTACAGGCCTTGGAATGCCTTTTGCAAAATAATATAGGAGGTAAATCTAATGGCTAAAAAATCAATGATTGCTAAGAACAAACGTCCAGCGAAGTTCTCTACTCAAGCTTATACTCGTTGTGAAAAATGTGGTCGTCCACATTCAGTTTACCGCAAATTTAAACTTTGCCGTGTTTGCTTCCGTGAATTAGCTTACAAAGGACAAATCCCTGGTGTAACAAAAGCATCTTGGTAATTTAAGATATCAAGGGCGTCAAAACTCCAAGTGAAAATAGGAAACTTGACGAAGAAACTGGAGTTTCGAGGAAAGTTTATCTTTTTCACACAGAGTTTAGCCCGGGTTCAGTTGGGCTTGCCAATTTGAACACGAGCTACAGCTTTGGCAAAAAAGACCAATTCGCTTTGGAGTATCGCTCCTTCATCAAATTGCCTATTTTTGCTCTTGCTGTTACGCTCTTTGTATCATGTATTAACTAGCAAGTGCAACTTGCAAACTACTAGTAAGAGGAGAAAAACAAAATGGTTATGACTGACCCAATCGCAGACTTCCTAACTCGTATTCGTAACGCTAACCAAGCGAAACACGAAGTACTTGAAGTACCTGCATCAAACATCAAAAAAGGGATTGCTGAAATCCTTAAACGCGAAGGTTTTGTAAAAAACGTTGAAATCATCGAAGATGACAAACAAGGCATCATCCGTGTATTCCTTAAATACGGACCAAACGGTGAAAAAGTTATCACTAACTTGAAACGTGTTTCTAAACCAGGACTTCGTGTCTACAAAAAACGTGAAGACCTTCCAAAAGTTCTTAACGGACTTGGAATTGCTATCCTTTCAACTTCTGAAGGTTTGCTTACTGATAAAGAAGCACGCCAAAAGAATGTTGGTGGTGAGGTTATCGCTTACGTTTGGTAAAATCAAGATACAAAGCTCGTAAAGAACAAAGCAAAATTAGGAAGTTGGAGAAGTTTGTTTACAAGCAAGCCAACTTATCTATTTTGCACAGTTCTTAGAGCGTGTTCAATTTAGCTATTGAACTCAATAAGTATCTGAACCCCGTGAAAACTGGCCATTATGGCCTGACAATTTAACAGGAGAAAATAAACATGTCACGTATTGGTAATAAAGTTATCGTGTTGCCTGCTGGTGTTGAAATCACTAACAATGACAACGTTGTAACTGTAAAAGGACCTAAAGGAGAACTTACTCGTGAGTTCTCAAAAGATATTGAAATCCGTGTGGAAGGTACTGAAGTAACTCTTCACCGTCCAAACGATTCAAAAGAAATGAAAACTATCCACGGAACTACTCGTGCCCTTTTGAACAACATGGTTGTTGGTGTATCAGAAGGATTCAAGAAAGAACTTGAAATGCGCGGGGTTGGTTACCGTGCACAACTTCAAGGATCTAAACTTGTTTTGGCTGTTGGTAAATCTCATCCAGACGAAGTTGAAGCTCCAGAAGGAATTACTTTTGAACTTCCAAACCCAACAACAATCGTTGTTAGCGGAATTTCAAAAGAAGTAGTTGGTCAAACAGCTGCTTACGTACGTAGCCTTCGTTCACCAGAACCATATAAAGGTAAAGGTATCCGTTACGTTGGTGAATTCGTTCGCCGTAAAGAAGGTAAAACAGGTAAATAATGTTGAGTGGTTGATCATCAACCACCAACCTATTTTCCAACTTTGTGCATAGCACACGATTTAAAACTAAAGAGGTGAAAACTGTGATTTCAAAACCAGATAAAAACAAACTCCGCCAAAAACGCCACCGTCGCGTTCGCGGAAAACTCTCTGGAACTGCTGATCGCCCACGTTTGAACGTATTCCGTTCTAATACAGGCATCTACGCTCAAGTGATTGATGACGTAGCGGGTGTAACGCTCGCAAGTGCTTCAACTCTTGACAAAGAAGTTTCAAAAGGAACTAAAACTGAACAAGCCGTTGCTGTCGGTAAACTCGTTGCAGAACGTGCAAACGCTAAAGGTATTTCAGAAGTGGTGTTCGACCGCGGTGGATATCTATATCACGGACGTGTGAAAGCTTTGGCTGATGCAGCTCGTGAAAACGGATTGAAATTCTAATAGGAGGACACTAGAAAATGGCATTTAAAGACAATGCAGTTGAATTAGAAGAACGCGTAGTTGCTGTCAACCGTGTTACAAAAGTTGTTAAAGGTGGACGTCGTCTTCGTTTCGCAGCTCTTGTTGTTGTTGGTGACCACAACGGTCGCGTAGGATTTGGTACTGGTAAAGCTCAAGAAGTTCCAGAAGCAATCCGTAAAGCAGTAGACGATGCTAAGAAAAACTTAATCGAAGTTCCTATGGTTGGAACAACAATCCCACACGAAGTTCTTTCAGAATTCGGTGGAGCTAAAGTATTGTTGAAACCTGCTGTAGAAGGTTCTGGAGTTGCCGCTGGTGGTGCAGTTCGTGCCGTTGTGGAATTGGCAGGTGTGGCAGATATTACATCTAAATCACTTGGTTCTAACACTCCAATCAACATTGTTCGTGCAACTGTTGAAGGTTTGAAACAATTGAAACGCGCTGAAGAAGTTGCTGCCCTTCGTGGTATTTCAGTTTCTGATTTGGCATAAGAAAGGGGATAAAATGGCTCAAATTAAAATTACTTTGACTAAGTCTCCAATCGGACGCATTCCATCACAACGTAAAACTGTTGTAGCACTTGGACTTGGCAAATTGAACAGCTCTGTTATTAAAGAAGACAACGCTGCTATCCGTGGTATGATCACAGCAGTATCTCACTTGGTAACAGTTGAAGAAGTAAACTAATGAATTTTTAGGGGATGTGCAGTATACCATCCCCTAAAACTAGATATAGTCATCTATGATGACGTCGTATAGGCGAGTTGATGGGGGAGACAACCTTTTCTCCCTTATCGGCGCTAGCATTTTACAAAAGAGGAGAAAATAAAAATGAAACTTCATGAATTGAAACCTGCAGAAGGTTCTCGTAAAGTACGTAACCGCGTTGGTCGTGGTACTTCATCAGGTAACGGTAAAACATCTGGTCGTGGTCAAAAAGGTCAAAAAGCTCGTAGCGGTGGCGGTGTTCGCCTTGGTTTTGAAGGTGGACAAACTCCATTGTTCCGTCGTCTTCCAAAACGTGGATTCACTAACATCAACGCGAAAGAATACGCAATTGTGAACCTTGACCAATTGAACGTCTTTGAAGATGGTGCTGAAGTTACTCCAGTTGTTCTTATCGAAGCAGGAATTGTTAAAGCTGAAAAATCAGGCGTTAAAATTCTTGGTAACGGTGAGTTGACTAAGAAATTGACTGTGAAAGCAGCTAAATTCTCTAAATCAGCTGAAGAAGCTATCACTGCTAAAGGTGGTTCAGTAGAAGTCATCTAAGAGAGGTGACCTATGTTTTTTAAATTATTAAGAGAAGCTCTTAAAGTTAAGCAGGTTCGATCAAAAATTTTATTTACAATTTTTATCGTTTTGGTCTTTCGTATCGGAACTAGTATTACAGTTCCTGGTGTGAATGCTAATAGCTTGAATGCTTTAAGTGGATTATCCTTCTTAAACATGTTGAGCTTGGTCTCAGGGAATGCCATGAAAAACTTCTCAGTTTTTGCTCTTGGTGTTAGTCCTTACATTACGGCCTCTATCGTTGTCCAACTCTTGCAAATGGATATTTTACCCAAGTTTGTAGAGTGGGGTAAACAAGGGGAAGTAGGTCGAAGAAAATTAAATCAAGCTACTCGTTATATTGCTCTTGTTCTTGCCTTTGTGCAATCTATCGGGATTACAGCTGGTTTTAATACTTTGGCTGGAGCTCAATTGTTGAAAACAGCTCTTACTCCACAAGTCTTTATCATGATTGGTATCATCTTAACAGCTGGTAGCATGATTGTCACGTGGTTGGGAGAGCAAATTACAGATAAGGGATACGGAAATGGTGTTTCTATGATTATCTTTGCTGGGATTGTTGCCTCAATTCCAGAGATGATTCAGGGCATCTATGTGGACTACTTTGTGAACGTCCCAAGTAGCCGTATCAACTCATCTATCATTTTCGTAATCATTTTGATTATTACTGTTTTGTTGATCATTTACTTTACAACCTATGTTCAACAAGCAGAATACAAAATTCCAATCCAATATACGAAGGTTGCACAAGGTGCTCCATCTAGCTCTTACCTTCCTTTGAAGGTAAACCCTGCTGGAGTTATCCCTGTTATCTTTGCAAGTTCGATTACTGCAGCTCCTGCGGCCATTCTTCAGTTTTTGAGCGCTACAGGTCATGATTGGGCTTGGGTAAGAACAGCACAAGAAATGCTGGCAACAACTTCACCAACTGGTATTGCCATGTATGCTTTGTTGATTATTCTCTTTACATTCTTCTATACGTTTGTACAGATTAATCCTGAAAAAGCGGCAGAAAACCTACAAAAGAGCGGTGCCTATATCCACGGAGTTCGTCCTGGTAAAGGTACAGAAGAATATATGTCTAAACTTCTTCGTCGTCTTGCAACTGTTGGTTCCCTCTTCCTTGGTGTGATTTCTATTTTACCGATCGTAGCAAAAGATGTTTTCGGACTTTCAGAAGCAGTTGCTTTTGGAGGAACTAGTCTTTTGATCATTATCTCTACAGGTATTGAAGGAATCAAACAATTGGAAGGTTACCTATTGAAACGTAAGTATGTTGGTTTCATGGACAGAACAGAATAAAAGTATTTACTGAATCAGTAACTACTGAGGGAGTGGAGGTTTAAACTCTGACATTTGTGAGAGTTTGGTCTCCCCTCTTCTATTTTGTTTTTAAATAGGGGTGAAAAGACTTTTTGCTTCTATTTAAAAATAAAATAAGGAGATCAAATCATGAATCTTTTGATTATGGGCTTACCTGGTGCAGGTAAGGGAACTCAAGCAGCAAAAATCGTAGAACAATTCCATGTTGCACATATCTCAACAGGTGATATGTTCCGTGCTGCTATGGCAAATCAAACTGAAATGGGTGTTCTTGCTAAGTCATACATTGACAAGGGTGAATTGGTTCCTGACGAAGTTACAAATGGAATCGTAAAAGAACGTCTTTCACAAGATGATATTAAAGAAACAGGATTCTTGTTGGATGGTTACCCACGTACAATCGAACAAGCTCATGCCTTGGACAAAACATTGGCTGAACTTGGCATTGAACTAGAAGGTGTCATCAACATTGAAGTGAATCCAGATAGCCTCTTGGAACGTTTGAGTGGTCGTATCATCCACCGCGTAACTGGAGAAACTTTCCACAAGGTCTTTAACCCACCAGTTGACTATAAAGAAGAAGATTACTACCAACGTGAAGATGATAAGCCTGAGACAGTAAAACGTCGTTTGGATGTTAATATTGCTCAAGGAGAACCAATCATTGCTCACTACCGTGCCAAAGGTTTGGTTCATGACATCGAAGGTAATCAAGATATCAATGATGTCTTCTCAGATATCGAAAAAGTATTGACAAATTTGAAATAAAGCGTTTTTCACACTTGCAAAAATCCGCTACAAATGTTATACTGAGATAGTCTGACTTATAATTGTTGTCTCTGTGTCTAGAGGCATCGAATCGAAATTTATGGAGGTGCTTTTGCGTGGCAAAAGACGATGTGATTGAAGTTGAAGGCAAAGTAGTTGATACAATGCCGAATGCAATGTTTACGGTTGAACTTGAAAATGGACATCAGATTTTAGCAACAGTTTCTGGTAAAATTCGTAAAAACTATATTCGTATTTTAGCGGGAGATCGTGTTACTGTCGAAATGAGTCCATATGACTTGACACGTGGACGTATCACTTACCGCTTTAAATAATCGAAAAACTTGGAGGGATAAGAAATGAAAGTAAGACCATCGGTCAAACCAATTTGCGAATACTGTAAAGTTATTCGTCGTAATGGTCGTGTTATGGTAATTTGCCCAGCAAATCCAAAACACAAACAACGTCAAGGATAAGATAGAAAGGAGAAAACATGGCTCGTATTGCTGGAGTTGACATTCCAAATGACAAACGCGTAGTAATCTCATTGACTTATGTTTATGGTATCGGACTTGCAACATCTAAGAAAATTTTGGCTGCTGCTGGAATCTCAGAAGATGTTCGTGTACGTGATCTTACATCAGATCAAGAAGATGCTATCCGTCGTGAAGTGGATGCAATCAAAGTTGAAGGTGACCTTCGTCGTGAAGTAAACTTGAACATCAAACGTTTGATGGAAATCGGTTCATACCGTGGTATCCGTCACCGTCGTGGACTTCCTGTCCGTGGACAAAACACTAAAAACAACGCTCGCACTCGTAAAGGTAAAGCTGTTGCGATTGCTGGTAAGAAAAAATAATATAGGAGGTAAAAGTCTTGGCTAAACCAACACGTAAACGTCGTGTGAAAAAGAATATCGAATCTGGTATTGCTCATATTCACGCTACATTTAATAACACTATTGTTATGATTACTGATGTGCATGGTAATGCAATTGCTTGGTCATCAGCTGGTGCTCTTGGTTTCAAAGGTTCTCGTAAATCTACACCATTCGCTGCTCAAATGGCTTCTGAAGCTGCTGCTAAATCTGCACAAGAACACGGTCTTAAATCAGTTGAAGTTACTGTAAAAGGTCCAGGTTCTGGTCGTGAGTCAGCTATTCGTGCGCTTGCTGCCGCTGGTCTTGAAGTAACAGCAATTCGTGATGTGACTCCAGTGCCACACAATGGTGCTCGTCCTCCAAAACGTCGCCGTGTATAATCATCGCATTACACTGCTTTTCGTTTAAGAGGGAGTAACTAAATGATCGAGTTTGAAAAACCAAATATAACAAAAATTGATGAAAATAAAGATTATGGCAAGTTTGTAATCGAACCACTTGAACGTGGCTACGGTACAACTCTTGGTAACTCTCTTCGTCGTGTACTTCTAGCTTCTCTACCAGGAGCAGCTGTGACATCTATCAATATTGATGGTGTGTTACATGAGTTTGACACAGTTCCAGGTGTTCGTGAAGACGTGATGCAAATCATTCTGAACATTAAAGGAATTGCAGTGAAATCGTACGTTGAAGACGAAAAAATCATCGAACTAGATGTTGAAGGTCCTGCTGAAGTAACAGCTGGTGACATTTTGACAGATAGCGATATTGAAATTGTAAATCCAGATCATTATCTCTTTACAATCGGTGAAGGTTCTTCTCTAAAAGCGACTATGACTGTTAACAGTGGTCGTGGATATGTACCTGCAGATGAAAATAAAAAGGATAATGCACCAGTTGGGACACTTGCTGTAGATTCTATTTATACACCAGTTACCAAAGTCAACTATCAAGTTGAACCTGCTCGTGTAGGTAGCAACGATGGTTTTGACAAACTAACCCTTGAAATCTTGACAAATGGAACAATTATTCCAGAAGATGCTTTAGGGCTTTCAGCACGTATTTTGACAGAACATCTTGATTTGTTTACAAATCTTACTGAGATTGCTAAGTCAACTGAAGTGATGAAAGAAGCTGATACTGAATCTGACGACCGTATTTTGGATCGTACGATTGAGGAACTGGACTTGTCTGTGCGTTCATACAACTGTTTGAAACGTGCCGGTATCAATACTGTGCATGACTTGACAGAAAAATCTGAAGCAGAGATGATGAAAGTACGAAATCTTGGACGCAAGAGTTTGGAAGAAGTGAAATTCAAACTTATTGATTTGGGTCTTGGATTAAAAGATAAATAAAGGAGGAATAAATGGCTTACCGTAAACTAGGACGCACTAGCTCACAACGTAAAGCAATGCTTCGCGATTTGACAACTGACCTTTTGATCAACGAATCAATCGTGACAACTGAAGCTCGTGCTAAAGAAATCCGTAAAACTGTTGAAAAAATGATTACTCTAGGTAAACGTGGTGATTTGCATGCACGTCGTCAAGCAGCTGCTTTCGTACGTAATGAAATCGCATCTGAAAACTATGATGAAGCAACTGACAAGTACACTTCTACTACAGCACTTCAAAAATTGTTCTCAGAAATCGCACCTCGTTATGCTGAACGTAATGGTGGATACACTCGTATCCTTAAAACTGAACCACGTCGTGGTGATGCAGCGCCAATGGCGATCATCGAATTAGTATAAAATCATCAATTTTGTTGAGTGTTATGATGATGGAGTCTTGTGCTCTTAGTCTAGCTCTGGTCTACCGCTAGGATTTCGGTCCTAGCGGGAACACTCATCATAAGTTGGGATAGTAGACGCTTGTTTACGAAATTGTTTTTTGCTTAAGAACAACTTCGTAAGCAGGCGTTTTTGAGTATTTTCGTTAGAATTATGCTATACTATTTGAAAAGAATCCTGTTTAATGTTCAGGTTTCCTATTAAAAGAAGAATTGGAGTTTGCTTATGAAAGCGATTATAACTGTTGTTGGTAAAGATAAATCTGGAATTGTTGCAGGTGTTTCTGGTAAAATTGCAGAATTGGGGTTGAATATTGATGATATCTCTCAAACTGTCTTGGATGAATATTTCACGATGATGGCTGTCGTCTCTAGTGATGAAAAACATGATTTCACTTATCTTCGTAATGAATTTGAAGCTTTTGGACAAACTTTGAATGTGAAAATCAATATTCAGAGTGCAGCGATTTTCGAAGCTATGTATAATATCTAGGAGGTGCACATGGATATTAGACAAGTTACTGAAACCATCGCCATGATTGAGGAGCAAAACTTTGATATCAGAACCATTACAATGGGAATTTCCCTTTTGGACTGTATCGATCCAGATATCAATCGTGCTGCGGAGAAAATTTATCAAAAGATTACGACTAAGGCAGCTAATTTAGTAGCTGTTGGTGATGAAATTGCAGCTGAGTTGGGAATTCCAATCGTTAATAAGCGTGTATCGGTGACTCCTATTTCTCTGATTGGGGCCGCGACAGATGCCCCAGACTACGTGGTTCTGGCAAAAGCGCTTGATAAGGCTGCGAAAGAGATTGGTGTGGACTTTATCGGTGGTTTTTCTGCCTTGGTACAGAAGGGTTATCAAAAGGGAGATGAGATTCTCATCAATTCTATTCCTCGTGCTTTGGCTGAAACGGAAAAGGTCTGCTCGTCAGTTAATATCGGCTCAACCAAGTCTGGTATTAATATGACGGCTGTGGCAGATATGGGACGTATTATCAAGGAAACGGCTAATCTATCAGATATGGGAGCGGCCAAGTTGGTTGTATTTGCTAATGCTGTTGAAGACAATCCATTTATGGCAGGTGCCTTCCACGGTGTTGGGGAAGCTGATGTTATCATCAATGTCGGGGTTTCTGGTCCTGGTGTGGTCAAGCGTGCCTTGGAAAAAGTTCGTGGAGAGAGCTTTGACGTAGTAGCCGAAACAGTTAAGAAGACTGCCTTCAAGATCACTCGTATCGGTCAATTGGTTGGTCAGATGGCTAGTGAGAGACTGGGTGTGGAGTTTGGTATTGTGGACTTGAGTTTGGCGCCAACTCCTGCGGTTGGAGATTCTGTGGCACGTGTCCTTGAGGAAATGGGACTAGAAACAGTTGGAACGCATGGAACGACGGCTGCCTTGGCACTCTTGAACGACCAAGTTAAGAAGGGTGGAGTTATGGCCTGTAACCAAGTCGGAGGTTTGTCTGGTGCTTTTATCCCTGTTTCTGAGGATGAGGGGATGATTGCTGCAGTGCAAAATGGCTCTCTTAATTTAGAAAAACTAGAAGCCATGACGGCTATCTGTTCTGTTGGTTTGGATATGATTGCCATTCCGGAGGATACACCTGCTGAAACCATTGCGGCTATGATTGCGGATGAAGCAGCAATTGGTGTCATTAACATGAAAACAACGGCTGTTCGTATCATTCCAAAAGGAAAAGAGGGGGATATGATTGAGTTTGGTGGCCTATTAGGAACTGCACCCGTTATGAAGGTCAATGGGGCTTCGTCTGTCGATTTCATCTCTCGCGGTGGACAAATCCCCGCACCAATTCATAGTTTTAAAAATTAAGAAAATAGGAGAAATTTTAAGTTCCATTTAAGGTTAGCTGTGTATACTATAATCATTAAATAAAGACCTCCTAATATTATTTGAAACAGATAACACTGATTTAGTTTGAATTTGATTTTCATCTAATATCTTTATTTAATAGAACTCCTAAACTTTTTCATAATAATCTCCTGCAAAAGTCGCCTGTATGGGTGGCTTTTGTTTTATCATCCATGATATAATAGAAGCAAACGGAGGACGGAAAATGGTAAAAGTACGATTGTATTTGGTACGTCATGGCAAGACTATGTTTAACACGATTGGTCGCGCGCAAGGTTGGAGCGATACTCCCTTAACAGCTGAAGGTGAACGAGGGATTCAAGAATTAGGAATCGGTTTGCGAGAATCTGGTCTACAGTTTGAGCGCGCTTATTCGAGTGATTCTGGTCGCACCATTCAGACCATGGGAATTATCCTTGATGAACTTGGCTTGCAGGGGAAAATCCCTTATCGCATGGACAAGCGTATCAGAGAATGGTGTTTTGGTAGCTTTGACGGAGCTTATGATGGTGATCTTTTCATGGGCATTATTCCTCGTATCTTTAATGTGGACCACGTTCACCAATTGTCTTATGCTGAACTGGCTGAGGGCTTGGTAGAGGTTGATACAGCTGGTTGGGCTGAAGGCTGGGAAAAACTCAGTGGCCGAATCAAGGAAGGCTTTGAAGCGATTGCCAAAGAAATGGACGAGCAAGGTGGGGGCAATGCCCTTGTCGTTAGCCACGGAATGACCATTGGAACCATTGTTTATCTGATTAATGGCATGCATCCTCATGGGCTAGATAATGGTAGTGTGACGATCCTTGAATATGAGGACGGCCAGTTTAGCGTTGAAGTTGTTGGTGACCGTAGTTACCGAGAACTAGGACGGGAGAAGATGGAGGAAGCCTCTATTTAATTAGTCTAGACTTGCTTGCTATGAACTAGGGATTTGATAGGAATATCAAGATAAGAAAAAACAGCCGAGGATAATCCTTTCGGCTGTTTTTGATGGGAAAAACTAAAGTGTAATGCTATTGCTTTTAGAGATTTTCATAAACAAGAGCAAGGAACCTACTGTTAGAACAGTCAGGATAGTTGACAAGGCTGCGGCTACACCGTAATTTCCTCTGAGAACCTCTGTATAAATGGCTACAGTCATTGTTCTTGTTTTGACATTGTAGAGGAGGATAGAAGTAGAGAGTTCTGAAATCATTGTGACCCAAGATAGGATGGCTCCAGAAATAATACCAGATAGCATCATTGGAGTTGTAATCTTGGCAAAGGTATTGAGACGACTACTTCCTAAGCTCTCAGCGGCTTCTTCAATACTTGGTGCTATTTGTTGCAAGCTAGCAACAGATGAGCGAATAGTATAAGGTAATCTTCTGACAGATAGGGACATGATTAAGATGAAAGCTGTCCCTGTAATCATAAGAAATCCACTTCCAAATAGACCGGTATTGAAGGAAGAAATGAAGGCAATCCCTAGAACGGTTCCTGGTACAATATAAGGGACCATACTGAGGCTGTCAATTAAGTTTGTAAACAAATTCCGTTTTCTAACGGCTAGGTAGGAGATAAATGTTGCAAATAAAACAACTAGAACTAAGGCAATCAAAGGGATACGAATGGTATTGAAAATAGCAGATCCCATACGATTGAAAGCTACCTTGTAACTGTTTAGAGAATAACCTTTGACAAATACCATACCTGATGTTTTTAGGAAAGAAGTATAAATCAAGTAAACTTGAGGTAGAACAGAGAACAAGATAATTCCGTAGACTGTTGCATAAATGGCAACCATTTTTCCTTTTGTAGTTTTTTTAGGCTCAATTGGATGGAGCGAATTCATACTGAAACTGTAGCGATTTGAAATGTATTTTTGGATAAGGAAAATTGCCAAGGCGATGATAATCGCCATAATTGCTAAAGCAGATGCAAAAGCAGAATTTCCTCCAACCTCGCTAATGAATTGGGTATAAATCAAGACCGGGAAAGTCCGATATCCTTCACCAATTAACATCGGTGTTCCAAAGTCTGAGAATGCTCTCATGAATACAAGCAGGGCAGCCGCTAGTAAGGTTGGAACGAGGAGAGGTAAAACAACCGTTACGATCCGCTTAAATCCGAAGGACCCCATGCTTTCAGCGGCTTCAAGTAGAGAATTGTCAATACTTTTCATTGTCCCAGCAACGTATAGAAATACCAGTGGGAATAATTGTAGTGTAAAGACAAGTACAATTCCTTTGAATCCATAAATATCGATAGCTGGAAGATGAAGGGTATTTGTCAGGAATTTAGTAATGACTCCATTTCGTCCCAGCAAGAGAATCCAGGAGTAGGCTCCTACGAAAGGAGCTGACATAGAAGCAATGATAATCAATATTTGTAGAAATTTCTTTCCCTTGAAGTCATACATAGAGAAGAGATAAGCTAATAAGGTTCCTACGACTAAGGAAGTTACAGTAGCAGTAATAGAAACCTTAAAGCTGTTTACTAGTGTTTCAGAATAGTAGGCTTTACTAAAGAAAGTAACAAAATTAGCTAGTGAGAATTGTCCTTCATGTATGAGTGCTTGCTTGAGCACGGTAACGATAGGATAAACGAGAAAGACAAGATAGGTAAGAAAGATGAAGAAAGAGGAGGCTGTCCAGATATTTAGTTTTTTACGTTCCATGGTTGACTCCTTTTATCAGGTTTTGAGAACCATCTGCAGAAAAGACGTTTAATTTTTGAGTATTGATTCGTAGACGAATACGATCGCCTTTTTGTAGATCTTCTTCAAAAGTTGATTCTTCGCTAACTTGAATTTTTGAGGCAAAGCCTGTCTCGATGAAGTATTCAGTATTCAGCCCAAGATAGACGCTATCGCTAATAATTCCTTCAATATCTCCAGATTCATCTTTGATAAACTCTTCAGGACGAATGCTTACATGAATAGCTTGTTCCTCAGCCTGATCAAGGGCTGGCATTCGAAGGGCATAGCCATCCGAAAAGACGATATAAGCGCCGTCGCTTCGTTTTTCGAGATTGGCAGGGATGATATTTGTGCGTCCGATAAAGGTAGCCACAAACTCATTAGCTGGTTTATGATAGAGTTCTTTTGGTCGGCCGATTTGTTGGATCACCCCATCTTTCATAACAGCAATTTGGTCTGAAATAGCCATTGCTTCTTCTTGGTCGTGGGTTACATAGACGGTTGTAATTCCCACTTCGTGTTGGATCTCTCGGATGGCTTGACGCATATCCAAGCGAAGTTTGGCATCCAGATTACTAAGTGGCTCGTCCATGAGGAGAACACTTGGATTAACCGCTAAGGCACGTGCCAAGGCGACACGTTGTTGTTGTCCACCACTGAGTTTATCAGGTTTTCGATCAGCATATTGAGCAATTTGCATGAGTTCAAGATACTTGTTGGTTTGTTGAATCAATTCTTCTTTTGGAACCTTCTTTTGCTTAAGACCAAAAGCTACATTATCTCGAACAGTCAAATGTGGGAAAATAGCGTAGTTTTGGAACACCATCCCGATATTGCGTTTGCTGGGTTCCATATTATTGATTTTTGTATCATCGAAGTAAAATTCTCCACCTTCGATACTGTTGAAACCTGCAATCATACGAAGAAGAGTCGTTTTCCCACATCCTGAAGGACCAAGGATGGTAAAGAGACTTCCTTTTGGAATTGTAATATTTAAATTATCAATAACAGGGACATCGTGGTAGATTTTTTGGGCGCTAATAATTTTGATCTCACTCATAGTGAACCTCTTTTACTGTTTAGATTGGATATCTGTAAAAATATCATTGTACTTTTTAAGAATGGCAGATTTGTTTTTTATGACATAATCGGAATCTTCAGTGGCAATATTGATTTCTGTCATAGCCTTCATATTTTTATTGGTTTTAGCATTTTTACGAATGGGTCTGATTGTTGTTTCAGTTCCTAGCTTATCTTGGATTTCTTGAGAAAGTAGGAAGTCGATAAACTTCTTAGCATTTTCCATGTGTTTGGCGTTTTTGACGATAGCCGCGTTACCAGGTAAAAAGACGGTTCCTTCTTTTGGATAAATTACTTTTACATCAACTCCGTCATTTAAAAGTTTTAAGGCAGGATCTTCATAGGTGAGGCCTACAGCCATTTCTCCATCGGCGACAGCTTTGTAAACATTTGAAGAGCTAGATGCAATCTTTCCATCTACTAGGGTAAATAGATTTTTCACATAGTTCCAAGCCTGTTCATTTTCGTATCCACCTTGATCGATAAGCATGTTTGTCAATTGAGCAAAGGCGCTAGAAGCATTACTTGGATCAGCAGTAGCAATTTTACCTTTTAATTTAGGATTGAGTAGATCATTGTAGCCTTCAATTTTAATATCTTTTGTAAGAGCTGAATTGGCAATGATGACACTGACATCAAGTGTATAAGGCGTGTAGAATCCAGTTTTATTTTGATATTCAGGGATTATCTGGTCGTTCTCTTGAGAAATATAAGGTTCAAAAAGATTTTCGTTAGAAGAGAAGAGGGCGTAGGAGCCTCCGAAAATGACATCGGCTACAGGTGATTCTTTTTCAGCCTCAGCTTTTTTGAACAATTCACCAGTGCTGGCTTGTACTAAGTCAACCTTAATACCATATTTTTCTTCGAAGGCTGGGATTGTTTCTTCGATAAGGTCTTCAGGGTTAGGCGAGTAGACAACCAAAGTGTTATCTGAATCTTTTTCAGCGCTAGTTTCCGCTTCTATAGGTGAAGAACATCCTGATAAAGAAAGGAATATCCAGCTACAAGAGAGAAAGAATAGTATTTTTTTCATAAGTATCTCCTTTTTTACGAACATTTTCTCTACCTAGATTGTTAATGTTTTTAAATTGTAGAGTTCTACAGGATATAATAAAAACCTTAAAGAAATCTAAAACGAGAAATATGAGTTAAAGACGCTAGGGGAAGAAAATACAAGAAACAAATAATTGATAGAAGTTAGCTCCAAATGGGGGCTAATTTTTTATACTGCTACATAAGCTGGATTTGTGATTCGGTCTTTCTTGTCATCCAAGTCCAAAAGAACATTTCTCATCTTTCAAATTCCCTCAAAAATGGTATAATAGTAACATCACAAAATTGGAGAGAGACCATGAGTTTTTACAATCATAAAGAAATTGAGCCTAAGTGGCAGGGCTACTGGGCAGAACATCATACATTTAAGACTGGAACAGATGCCTCAAAACCGAAGTTTTATGCTCTTGACATGTTCCCTTATCCGTCTGGAGCGGGTCTGCACGTAGGCCATCCAGAAGGTTATACAGCTACGGATATTCTCAGTCGTTACAAACGTGCGCAAGGCTACAATGTTCTTCACCCAATGGGTTGGGATGCCTTTGGTTTGCCTGCGGAGCAATATGCTATGGATACAGGTAATGACCCAGCAGAATTTACAGCGGAAAACATTGCCAACTTTAAACGTCAAATCAATGCGCTTGGATTCTCTTATGACTGGGATCGTGAAGTTAATACAACAGATCCAAACTACTACAAGTGGACTCAGTGGATTTTCACTAAGCTTTACGAAAAAGGCTTGGCCTATGAAGCGGAAGTGCCAGTAAACTGGGTTGAGGAACTAGGAACAGCCATTGCCAACGAAGAAGTTCTTCCTGACGGGACTTCTGAGCGTGGTGGCTATCCTGTTGTCCGCAAACCAATGCGTCAATGGATGCTTAAAATCACGGCCTATGCAGAACGCTTGCTTAATGACTTGGATGAACTTGATTGGCCAGAATCTATCAAGGACATGCAACGCAACTGGATTGGTAAATCAACTGGTGCCAATGTAACCTTTAAAGTTAAGGGAACAGACAAGGAATTCACAGTCTTTACCACTCGTCCTGATACCCTTTTCGGTGCGACTTTCACTGTATTGGCTCCTGAGCATGACTTGGTTGACGCTATCACAAGTCCAGAGCAAGCAGATGCAGTAGCAGACTACAAACACCAAGCTAGTCTCAAGTCTGACTTGGCTCGTACAGATCTTGCTAAGGAAAAAACAGGGGTTTGGACAGGTGCCTATGCTATCAACCCTGTCAATGGCAAGGAAATTCCAATCTGGATTGCAGACTATGTTCTTGCTAGCTATGGGACAGGTGCGGTTATGGCCGTTCCTGCCCATGACCAACGTGACTGGGAATTTGCCAAACAGTTTGACCTTCCAATCGTAGAGGTGCTGGAAGGTGGAAACGTTGAAGAAGCTGCCTACACAGAAGATGGACTTCATGTCAATTCAGACTTCCTAGATGGATTGAACAAAGAAGAAGCTATTGCTAAGATTGTGGCTTGGTTGGAAGAGAAAGGTTGTGGTCAAGAGAAGGTTACCTACCGCCTCCGCGACTGGCTCTTCAGTCGTCAACGTTACTGGGGTGAACCAATCCCAATCATTCATTGGGAAGACGGGACTTCAACAGCTGTCCCTGAAAATGAATTGCCACTTGTCTTGCCTGTAACCAAGGACATCCGTCCTTCAGGTACTGGTGAAAGTCCACTAGCTAACTTGACAGACTGGCTTGAAGTGACTCGTGAAGATGGTGTCAAAGGTCGTCGTGAAACAAATACTATGCCACAGTGGGCTGGTTCAAGTTGGTACTACCTCCGCTATATTGACCCACACAATACTGAGAAATTGGCTGATGAGGAACTTCTCAAACAATGGTTGCCAGTAGATATCTACGTGGGTGGAGCAGAGCATGCTGTACTTCACTTGCTTTATGCTCGTTTCTGGCATAAATTCCTCTATGACCTCGGTGTCGTTCCAACTAAGGAACCATTCCAAAAACTCTTTAACCAAGGGATGATCTTGGGAACAAGCTACCGTGACCACCGTGGGGCTCTTGTGGCGACTGACAAGGTTGAAAAACGTGACGGTTCTTTCTTCCATGTGGAAACAGGAGAAGAGTTGGAGCAAGCACCAGCCAAGATGTCTAAATCCCTCAAGAACGTTGTTAATCCAGACGATGTGGTGGAACAATACGGTGCCGACACCCTTCGTGTCTATGAAATGTTCATGGGGCCACTTGATGCTTCAATTGCTTGGTCAGAAGAAGGTCTGGAAGGAAGTCGTAAATTCCTTGACCGTGTTTACCGTTTGATTACAAGTAAGGAAATTATTGCGGAAAACAATGGTGCTCTTGACAAGGTTTATAACGAAACCGTTAAAGCTGTCACAGAGCAAATTGAGTCTATGAAATTCAATACAGCCATTGCCCAACTTATGGTCTTTGTCAACGCGGCGAACAAGGAAGAAAAACTTTATGTAGACTACGCTAAAGGCTTTATCCAAATGATCGCCCCATTTGCACCTCATTTGGCAGAAGAACTCTGGCAAACTGTTGCGGCAACAGGAGAATCAATCTCTTACGTAGCTTGGCCAACATGGGACGAAAGCAAATTAGTTGAAGACGAAATTGAAATCGTTGTCCAAATCAAAGGAAAAGTTCGTGCTAAACTCATGGTCGCTAAAGACCTATCACGCGAAGAATTACAAGAAATTGCTCTAGCGGATGAAAAAGTCAAAGCAGAGATTGACGGTAAGGAAATCGTGAAAGTGATTGCGGTACCTAACAAACTCGTTAATATCGTTGTGAAATAACGAGTTCATTAGCTCTATCTGCCACCTTCAATAGTCCACTGGACTATTGAAACCAACTAAATTGGTTAATATTGTTGTGAAATAAGATAAGAATCCTTCAGAGTAGAATCTGGGGGATTTTTTTATTTGACAGGAAGTTTCTATTTTGTTAATATGATTAACAAAGAAAAGATAGATTATGGATAAAAAAGAATTTATTACATTTAATAATCGTTTCAATAGATTTATTTTAGCGTTTGACCAGTTAAAAAAAAATCAACATAAAAGTGGTGTTGACAAATCCATTACGTTGAATGAGGTACATTTGATTGTTGTGATTGGGAAAAATCAGCCCTTAAATCTAGTAAAATTATCTGAATTATTAGAAGTTTCAAGAAGTGCAATAACTCAAAGTGTTAGGAGATTGATTCAAAAAAATTTAGTTGTTTTTGATTTTGATCCGAATAATGGGAAAAATAAATATTTGAGATTATCTGAAAAAGGCATCGAAATTTTTAAAATCCATAAGGAGCAACAAGCACATATTGAAAAATCGGTTTTTTCAGTTTTAAACAACTATAGCGAGGTGGAACTTCAAACAGTTGTGAAATTGATGGATGATATTGAAAAGGTGTGGGGAGAATTACCGTGGTAAAAGTCGCGGTAATTTAAAACAAGATTGTTAAGTATATTAACAAAAGGAGAAGATATGACTGTAAACATTGAACTGATTTCACAAACTGATTTAGCGGATGAATCTTTTTGTATTACTATCAATGGTTTAGAACCAAGGACAAGGTATTGTGTAGAAATGTACCTGTCTGATTATTACTGTATAAATGCTCCCTTACTTTTAGATCATGATGTTATGTGGAAATCAACTGCCATTTTTTTATCTGATCAGGACGGTATGATTGACACCTCTCAAACAGCATCTATTTCGGGATCTTATAAAGGAATTTCAGAAATGGGTTTGTTCTTTAATGCGAAACCGTTGAAGAATAGGAAAAGGAGATTACCCAATTCTCTTGATAGAATTCCATTGCGAGATTATTTTGGTGTTGAAATTAAAATCAGGCTGGGGAAAGATGTGGTCGCGGAGCAAAGTTTTGTAAGGCGTTATATGAATCTGGGAATAAGGTATCAAGATATTTATGACAAGCATTTTCAAGGTCGATTATTTTATAATGAAAAATTAAGAAGGGCGCCAGCCGTTATTATTGTTAGCGGTAGTGAGGGGAGAATTGAAAAAGCTCAGAATATTGCCCAACTTTTATCTTCTAGAGGCTATATTTGTCTTGCGATAGCTTATTTTGGTTTAGAGGGATTACCCCACAATTTAGAACGAATTCCAATAGAATGTCTGGAGAAGGCGAAAGATTTTCTATATCATCATCCTCAAGTTGATAATACAAAAATAGGAATATATGGTCGCTCTAAGGGAGCAGAGCTTGTTCTGGCTGGACAAAGTATTTTGAAAGATGTGCAATGTTTGGTACTCAATTCCCCCTCAAATGTAATATTTGAGGGAATAAAGGGAAAACTCAACTCTCATTCATCTTCTTGGACATATTTGCAAAAAGAACTTCCGTATCAAAAATTTCAACTAGGAAATTATTTGTTAAACAAGTTTTTTGGAAAACATATTCCTGAAGATAGTAGGGCTCAGATTGATGTGAGTAAAATTGCCTCTCCTTTATTATTACTAGGAAGCGATGTTGATGAAATATGGAATGCATCATCCGCGATAGATGATATCATTTCACATTATAAAGGGAAATCCATTTTGTTTAAAAAATACCACGAAACAGGGCATATGTTGACGGTTGCTTATCAACCGAATCATCGTTATCGAAAAGATTGGCGCTTATTAATGAAAGAAAGTGTAGACTCTTGGTTTGCTACGATAAATTTTTTTGATAGACATCTGAAAAATTTGTAGATAGTGCTGAACCGTACTACAATAGTCCGAACTAGGATAAAAACACAGTTTTAGTTGGTAGTTCAGTCTACAAAAGCGAACACTAAAACAAGAGAAATTTGAATACAAACAGCAAGAAATAGAGAGAAGCACAAGGGACATTAACTCACTCGTTTCCATACTTGATTATTCCTCTATAAAATGGTGGCTTATAAGAGGAGTTTGCATTGTTGAAGCGAAAACCAAGTGTTTCCTAGAATTTTCATTGAGATATGTTATACTATATTCAATGAATGAACAAGGAGAAAGTTATGCCAGTAAACGAATATGGTCAGATGATTGGTGAGTCAATGGAAGGTTATACACCGGGCGAATTGCCTTCTATTGATTTCTTAGAAGGGCGTTATGCTAGGGTAGAGGCTCTTTCGGTGGAAAAGCATGCAGAGGATTTATTAGCTGTTTATGGTCCTGATACTCCTCGGGAGATGTGGACCTACCTCTTTCAGGAACCAGTGGCGGATATGGAGGAGCTGGTTGCCGTTTTAAATCAGATGTTGGCTCGTAAGGATCGCTTTTACTATGCAATTATAGACAAGGAAACTGGTAAGGCTTTGGGAACATTTTCTCTCATGCGCACTGACCAGAATAACCGAGTGATAGAAGTGGGAGCGGTCACTTTTTCTCCAGAACTCAGGGGAACACGAATAGGGACAGAAGCTCAGTATCTCTTGGCACGCTATGTTTTTGAGGAACTCAACTATCGTCGCTACGAGTGGAAATGCGATGCCTTAAATCTGCCATCCAGACGAGCTGCGGAGCGTTTGGGATTTGTCTATGAAGGAACCTTCCGTCAGGCAGTCGTTTATAAGGGGCGTACGAGGGATACGGATTGGTTGTCTATGATTGATAAGGACTGGCCCCAAGTCAAAGCTCGATTGGAAGCATGGTTGACTCCTGAAAATTTTGATAAAAATGGACAACAGTACAAGAGCTTGAGAGAGTTTTAAGAGGTGTTGACATGATCACTATTAAAAAGCAAGAATTTGTCAAGCTAGAGGATGTTTTGCATCTCTATCAGGCTGTCGGTTGGACAAATTATACCGATCAATCAGAGATGCTGGAGCAGGCCTTATCTCATTCATTAGCGATTTATGTGGCGCTTGATGGTGATACTGTGGTGGGCTTGGTCCGTTTAGTCGGAGATGGTTTCTCATCAGTATTGGTTCAGGATTTAATCGTTTTACCTATCTATCAGCGTCAAGGGATTGGTAGTGCCCTAATGAAAGAGGCTTTAGAGGATTACAAAGATGTCTATCAAGTCCAGCTGGTGACAGAAGAGACAGAAAGAACCTTGGGCTTCTATCGTTCTATGGGCTTTGAAATCTTATCCACCTATAATTGTATAGGGATGACTTGGGTAAATCGAGAAAAATAACAAAACTTGTTTTTTCTTAAGCAAAGTTTAAGGCTGGTTTAGTATTATATAACCATTAAATAAAGACCTCCTAACTTTATTTAATGAAATCCTAAAACTTTTTTTCATCATAATCTCCTAATGAAGTCACCCAATCAGGTGGCTTTTTTGTGGGGTGAAGAGATGCTGATAGAAATTTTTTAAAAAATGGTAGAATTTGAGAAAAGTTAAGTTAGTTTTAAGCTTTATCTTGTATCATATAGTTATTAAATAAAGACCTCCTAACTTTATTTAATAAAATCCTAAACTTTTCTTTTTCATAATAATCTCCCTTAACTCCACCCAATCAGGTGGAGTTTTTTGCCTCTATTTCAGGCTTTTGGGGAGTTTCCTAAAAATAATTTTCCGATAACTTTCTCTCAATCTTATAAACTTTATTGGACAGATTCTAAAGTTGGAGAAGCTGAATGGGTGGGGATGTAAAGTTTTGACAAATTTTGTGAACTGTGGGATAATGGAGAGGAATTAAGGATTAGTTCTATATCATGGACTAGAAAAGACCCCAAGCTCACGACCAAATAAGCTCGGGGTCTTTTTTGACACTATCTATCTTTGTTTAGCCATTTATCGACTAAGCGAAGAACGACACCGACCACAATTGGTCCGATGATAGCTTTGAGTAATAATTCCATTATGGGCTACCTTACTTCCTATCGCAGGCGATGAAGCAGTGATGTAGAATAAAGTGCTAAAGTCGGGAGTCACCCAATCGGGTGGCTTTTTTGTTTGTGGCTTGGATTTTTGATATAATAGAGCCATGAGTAGAATTTTAGATAATGAGATAATGGAGGACGAGGAGCTAATAGAACGCACGCTCCGTCCTCAGTATTTACGTGAATATATTGGACAGGATAAGGTCAAGGACCAGCTTCAAATCTTTATCGAAGCCGCTAAAATGCGGGATGAAGCGCTGGATCATGTGCTCTTATTTGGGCCTCCAGGTTTGGGGAAAACGACCATGGCCTTTGTTATTGCCAACGAACTGGGTGTCAATCTCAAGCAGACCTCTGGACCTGTCATTGAAAAGGCTGGTGATCTGGTAGCGATTTTGAATGACTTAGAGCCTGGGGATGTCCTCTTTATTGACGAGATTCATCGCTTGCCCATGTCGGTGGAAGAGGTGCTTTATAGTGCCATGGAGGACTTTTACATCGATATCATGATTGGTGCTGGTGAAGGCAGTCGCAGTGTTCATTTGGAGTTGCCACCTTTTACCTTGATTGGTGCGACGACTCGGGCTGGTATGCTCTCAAATCCGCTACGGGCACGTTTTGGGATTACAGGTCATATGGAATACTATGCCCATGCTGATTTGACAGAAATTGTCGAGCGGACGGCAGATATTTTTGAGATGGAAATCACTCACGAGGCAGCGTCTGAGTTGGCCCTACGTAGCCGTGGAACCCCTCGTATTGCCAATCGTCTCCTCAAGCGCGTGCGCGATTTTGCCCAGATTATGGGTAATGGGGTCATCGATGATCTTATTACCGATAAGGCATTAACTATGCTGGATGTTGACCATGAAGGTTTGGACTATGTGGACCAAAAAATCCTTCGGACCATGATTGAGATGTACGGTGGTGGTCCTGTCGGATTAGGAACTCTCTCTGTCAATATTGCCGAGGAGCGCGAGACGGTGGAAGATATGTATGAGCCTTACTTGATTCAAAAAGGTTTTATCATGCGAACACGTTCTGGACGGGTGGCGACCGCTAAGGCGTATGAACATTTAGGGTATGAATACAGTGAAAAATGAGAAAGAAATTCTAGATGCTTTCAGAGAAAATCCGGATATAATGACCATTCTGACCATCATCCGAGACCTTGATTTAAAAGACTCGTGGTTGGCAGCGGGTTCTGTCAGAAATTTCATCTGGAATCTCTTGTCAGAGAAACCAGCTTTTGACCGTGAAACGGATGTGGATGTGATTTTCTTTGATCCAGATCTTTCTTACGAGGAAACCTTGTCCCTAGAGAAAAAGCTGAGAGAGGATTTTCCTCAGTACCAGTGGGAATTGAAAAATCAGGTCTATATGCACCAGCATAGCCCTCACACTGCTCCCTATACCAGCTCTTGTGATGCTATGAGTAAGTATCCAGAACGGTGTACGGCGGTTGGACTGCGCTTGAATGAAGACTCCGCTTTGGAATTCTTTACTCCTTACGGACTTGAGGATATTTTGAATTTTCAAGTTCGCCCAACTCCTCATTTTTTAGAGGATGAAGACCGAATGGAACTCTATCAAATACGGTTATCTAAGAAAAATTGGCAAGAAAAATGGAAAAATTTGATTTTTAAAAATACTTAAGAAAACTTTAAGCTAGGAAGTGTATACTAAGTACATAAGTTAAGAAGAACTTAACTTAAACTCCTAAAACTTTTTCATAATAATCTCCCTATAAAAAATAGAGTCGCCCAATCAGGCGACTTATTTTTTTGAAAACTGAGCCTGGTGCCTGAGAATAAATAGCTTAGTGATAGAAGAAAATAGGGAAATATGGTATAATGAAACGATAGATTTTTGAATAGGAATAAGATCATGTTTGGATTTTTTAAGAAAGATAAGGCTGTGGAAGTAGAAGTTCCGACACAGATTCCTGCTCATATCGGCATTATCATGGATGGGAATGGTCGTTGGGCTAAAAAACGTATGCAACCGCGAGTCTTCGGACACAAGGCGGGTATGGAAGCATTGCAAACTGTGACCAAGGCAGCAAATAAACTAGGTGTCAAGGTTATTACGGTCTATGCTTTTTCTACGGAAAACTGGACCCGCCCTGATCAGGAAGTCAAGTTTATCATGAACCTTCCGGTAGAGTTTTATGACAATTATGTCCCGGAATTGCACGCAAATAATGTTAAGATTCAGATGATTGGGGAGACGGACCGCCTGCCTAAGCAAACCTTTGAAGCTTTAACCAAGGCTGAGGAATTGACTAAGAACAATACAGGTTTGATACTTAACTTTGCCCTCAACTATGGTGGACGTGCTGAGATTACACAGGCGCTTAAGTTGATTTCTCAGGATGTTTTAGATGCCAAAATCAACCCAGGTGACATCACAGAGGAATTGATTGGTAACTATCTCTTTACTCAACATTTGCCTAAGGATGTACGAGATCCGGACTTGATTATCCGTACTAGTGGAGAATTGCGTTTGAGCAATTTCCTTCCATGGCAGGGAGCCTATAGTGAGCTCTATTTTACGGACACCTTGTGGCCTGATTTTGACGAGGCGGCCTTGCAGGAAGCCATTCTTGCCTACAATCGTCGACAACGCCGATTTGGAGGAGTTTAGGAGGAAATATGACACAAGATTTACAGAAAAGAACCTTGTTTGCAGGGATTGCACTGGCTATTTTCCTACCAATTTTAATGATTGGGGGACTCTTGCTTCAGATAGCAATTGGAATCATAGCCATGCTAGCCATGCATGAACTTTTGAAGATGAGAGGTTTAGAGACCATGACTATGGAAGGACTCTTGACCCTCTTTGCAACCTTCGCCTTGACCATTCCCTTGGAGAATTACCTGACTTTTTTGCCAGTTGATGGGAATGTGGTTGCTTATAGTGTGTTGATTTCAATCATGTTAGGAACGACTGTTTTTAGCAAGTCTTATACGATTGAGGACGCTGTTTTTCCTCTTGCTATGAGTTTCTATGTAGGCTTTGGATTTAATGCTTTACTAGATGCTCGCGTTGCAGGTTTAGATAAGGCTCTCTTGGCCTTGTGTATCGTCTGGGCGACAGACAGTGGTGCCTATCTTGTTGGGATGAACTATGGGAAACGAAAATTAGCTCCAACAGTTTCTCCTAATAAAACCTTTGAGGGTGCCTTGGGTGGTATTTTAGGTGCTATTTTAGTAACCATTATCTTTATGATAGTTGACAGTACAGTTGCTCTTCCGTATGGAATTTACAAGATGTCCGTCTTTGCTATTTTCTTTAGTGTGGCTGGACAATTTGGTGATTTACTAGAAAGTTCGATTAAGCGTCACTTTGGTGTTAAGGATTCTGGGAAATTTATCCCTGGACATGGTGGTGTTTTGGATCGTTTCGATAGTATGTTGCTTGTATTTCCAATCATGCACTTATTTGGACTCTTTTAATCAAAAGACGGAGGAAATACTATGCTCGGAATTTTAACCTTTATTCTGGTTTTCGGGATTATTGTGGTGGTGCACGAGTTCGGTCACTTCTACTTTGCAAAAAAATCAGGAATTCTAGTACGTGAATTTGCAATTGGTATGGGGCCCAAAATCTTTGCTCATATTGGCAAGGATGGAACAGCCTATACCATTCGAATCTTGCCTTTGGGCGGCTATGTCCGTATGGCCGGTTGGGGCGATGATACAACTGAAATTAAGACAGGGACTCCTGTCAGTTTGACACTTACTGATGACGGTAAGGTTAAACGCATCAATCTCTCAGGTAAAAAATTGGATCAAACGGCCCTTCCTATGCAGGTGACCCAGTTTGATTTTGAAGATAAGCTCTTTATCAAGGGCTTGGTTCTGGAAGAAGAAAAAACATTTGCAGTGGATCACGATGCAACGGTTGTAGAAGCAGATGGAACTGAGGTTCGGATTGCTCCTTTAGATGTTCAATATCAAAATGCGACTATCTGGGGAAAACTGATTACTAACTTTGCAGGTCCTATGAACAACTTTATCTTAGGTGTCGTTGTTTTTTGGATTTTAATCTTTATGCAGGGTGGCGTCAGAGATGTTGAAACAAACCAGTTCCAGGTCATGCCCCAAGGTGCCTTGGCCAAGGTAGGAGTGCCAGAGACGGCTCAGATTACCAAGATTGGCTCACATGAGATTAGCAACTGGGAAAGCTTGATCCAGGCTGTGGAAACAGAAACTAAAGATAAGACGGCCCCGACCTTGGATGTGACTATTTCTGAAAAGGGGAGTGACAAACAAGTCACTGTTACTCCTGAAGAAAATCAAGGTCGCTACCTTCTAGGTGTTCAACCGGGAATTAAGTCAGACTTTCTATCTATGTTTGTAGGTGGTTTTACAACCGCTGCTGACTCGGCTCTCCGAATTCTATCGGCTCTGAAAAATCTGATTTTCCAACCGGATTTGAACAAGCTAGGTGGACCTGTTGCCATCTTTAAGGCAAGTAGTGATGCTGCTAAAAATGGAATTGAAAATGTCTTGTACTTCTTGGCAATGATTTCCATCAATATTGGGATTTTTAATCTTATTCCGATTCCAGCTCTGGATGGTGGTAAGATTGTGCTCAATATCCTGGAAGCCATTCGCCGCAAACCATTGAAACAAGAAATTGAAACCTATGTCACCTTGGCCGGAGTGGTCATCATGGTTGTCTTGATGATTGCTGTGACCTGGAATGATATTATGCGACTCTTTTTTAGATAATCGAGGAATATTATGAAACAAAGTAAAATGCCTATCCCAACGCTTCGCGAAATGCCAAGCGATGCTCAAGTTATCAGCCATGCTCTTATGTTGCGAGCTGGTTATGTTCGTCAAGTATCTGCAGGTGTTTATTCTTACCTACCACTTGCCAACCGTGTGATTGAAAAAGCTAAAAACATCATGCGCCAAGAATTCGACAAGATTGGTGCGGTGGAGATGTTGGCTCCAGCCCTTCTTAGTGCAGAATTATGGCGCGAATCAGGACGTTATGAAACTTATGGTGAAGACCTTTACAAGCTAAAAAACCGTGAAAAATCAGACTTTATCCTAGGTCCAACTCACGAAGAAACCTTTACAGCTATTGTTCGTGATTCTATTAAGTCTTACAAGCAATTGCCACTTAACCTTTATCAAATCCAACCTAAGTATCGTGATGAAAAACGCCCACGTAATGGACTTCTTCGTACACGTGAGTTTATCATGAAAGATGCTTATAGCTTCCACGCTAACTATGATAGTTTGGACAGTGTTTATGATGAGTACAAGGCTGCCTATGAGCGTATTTTTACTCGTAGTGGTTTAGACTTCAAGGCTATCATTGGTGACGGTGGAGCCATGGGTGGTAAGGACAGCCAAGAATTTATGGCGATTACACCTGCTCGTACAGACCTTGACCGCTGGGTTGTCTTGGACAAGTCAGTTGCCTCATTTGACGAAATTCCTGCAGAAGTGCAAGAAGAAATCAAGGCAGAATTGCTCAAATGGATGGTTTCTGGTGAAGATACGATTGCTTACTCAAGTGAATCTAGCTATGCGGCCAATTTAGAAATGGCAACAAACGAGTACAAACCAAGCAACCGTGTTGTCGCTGAAGAGGAAGTGACTCGTGTTGCAACGCCAGATGTTAAATCAATTGATGAAGTGGCAGCCTTCCTAAACGTTCCAGAAGAACAAACGATCAAAACCCTCTTCTACATGGCAGATGGTGAGCTTGTTGCAGCCCTTCTTGTCGGAAATGACCAGCTCAACGAAGTCAAGTTGAAAAATCATTTGGGAGCAGATTTCTTTGACGTTGCTAGCGAAGAAGAAGTGGCAAGTGTTGTTCAAGCAGGATTCGGTTCACTTGGCCCAGTTGGTTTGCCAGAGAATATCAAAATCATTGCAGACCGTAAGGTGCAAGATGTTCGCAATGCAGTTGTGGGTGCTAACGAAGATGGCTATCACTTGACTGGTGTGAACCCAGGTCGTGATTTTACTGCAGAATATGTGGATATCCGTGAAGTTCGTGAGGGTGAAATTTCTCCAGACGGACAAGGTGTCCTTAACTTTGCGCGTGGTATCGAAATTGGGCACATCTTCAAACTCGGAACTCGTTATTCAGCAAGCATGGGAGCAGATGTCTTGGATGAAAATGGCCGTGCTGTGCCAATTATCATGGGATGTTACGGTATCGGTGTCAGCCGTCTCCTTTCAGCGGTGATGGAGCAACACGCTCGCCTCTTTGTTAATAAAACGCCAAAAGGTGAATACCGTTACGCTTGGGGGATCAATTTCCCTAAAGAATTGGCACCATTTGACGTGCACTTGATTACTGTCAATGTCAAGGATGAAGAAGCGCAAGCCTTGACAGAAAAACTTGAAGCAAGCTTGATGGGAGCTGGTTACGAAGTCTTGACAGATGACCGTAACGAACGTGTTGGTGTTAAATTCAGCGATAGTGACTTGATTGGGTTGCCAATCCGCATCACCGTTGGGAAGAAAGCAGTCGATGGTATCGTAGAAGTTAAAATCAAAGCGACTGGTGACACCATCGAGGTTCATGCAGATAACGTGCTTGAAACGCTTGAAATCCTCAGCAAGAAATAAAAACTATAATCAGAAGAAAAACAAGGAAAAAATGTAACTAGTTTTTACCTTGTTTTTTCTGTATAATGGGAAAAATAAGTATATAAAGAGGTAAATGTATGCTAAGATTTCCAAAGGATTTTGTCTGGGGATCCTCCACTTCTGGACCGCAGACAGAAGGGCGTGTAGCTGGTGACGGTAAGGGAGATAATCTCTGGGATTACTGGTACCAAGTGGAGCCAAATCGTTACTATAATGGGATTGGTCCAGATAAGACATCGACCTTTTATGAAAATTGGGAACAGGACATTGAGCTTTTGTTAGAGACTGGTCACACGGCCTTTCGGACTTCTATTCAGTGGTCACGGATTTTTCCACAAGGTTGTGGGAAAGTCAATCCTCAAGGTGTGGATTTTTATCATAAGGTCTTTGAGGCTATTAAGGCTAAGGGGATTCGTCTGTTAGTCAATCTCTACCACTTTGATTTGCCTTTTGCTCTTCAAGAAGCTGGTGATGGTTGGGAAAATAAGGCGACTGTCTCAGCCTATGAAGACTATGCTCGTTTTTGTTTTGAGACTTATGGAGATTTAGTGGATCAATGGATTACCTTTAACGAGCCCATTGTTCCAGTAGAATTTGGTTATTTTTACGATGCCCATTATCCACATAAGGTGGACGCAGAGGCAGCAGTTAAAGTAGCCTACCACACACAATTAGCCAGCAGTCGGGCGGTCAAGGCTTGTCATGAACTCTTACCTGACTCTAAGATTGGGATTGTCTTAAACTTGACACCGGCTTATCCACGTAGTCAGCATCCTGCTGATGTCAAGGCGGCTCGCATTGCGGATCTTTTTCAAGCTCAATCTTTTTTAGACCCATCTGTTTTGGGGACTTATCCACAGGAGTTGGTAGAAATCTTGCATGAACACGGTCTCTTGCCTGATGCTACAGAGGAGGAGTTGGATCTCATTCATGACAATACGGTGGACTTCCTTGGTGTTAACTACTATCAACCTTTGCGCGTTATGGCACCTCGATTTGCTAAGAATCCAGAGAGTCCTCTCTTGCCAGAACATTTTTACGAACCTTATGTTATGCCTGGCCGTAAAATTAATCCTCACCGTGGCTGGGAGATTTATGAGCAAGGGATTTATGACATCGCCCAAAATATCAAGGAAAATTATGGCAATATTGAGTGGATGTTGACAGAGAATGGCATGGGTGTTGAAGGGGAAGAAAAATTCCGTCAAGATGGGATGATTCAAGATGATTACCGAATTGACTTTGTAAAAGGTCATCTTCGTGAACTGCACCGTGCCATTGAAGATGGTGCCAACTGTAAGGGCTACTTGATTTGGACCTTTATTGACTGCTGGTCATGGCTCAACAGCTATAAAAACCGCTATGGTTTGGTCGAATTAGACTTGGAAACGCAAGAACGCCGTCTGAAGAAATCAGGCCACTGGTTCAAGGAACTAAGTGATAATAATGGATTTTAAAAAAGACTCTGACTGATTATCCTAATTGGTCAGAGTTTTTTGCTTACAGGATCTTAATTTGAACTATACCAATTTTTACTCTTGACAAGTGAAAAAAACAAGTATATACTGTTTTTGCTGATTCTATAAAAGAGGAATCAGACTATACCAATTTAAGGAGAAAGCACAGCTTGCCTGTGTCGTATATACTATGTGTGGAATTGTTGGTGTTGTTGGAAACACAAATGCAACTGATATTTTGATTCAAGGGCTTGAAAAGCTCGAATACCGCGGCTATGATTCTGCGGGAATTTTTGTCCTAGGTGGTGCTGAAAACCATTTAGTCAAAGCTGTAGGTCGTATTGCAGAATTGTCTGCTAAGACAACTGGTGTTGAGGGAACGACAGGTATCGGACATACTCGTTGGGCGACTCATGGGAAACCAACTGAGGACAATGCTCACCCACATCGCTCTGAGACTGAACGTTTTGTCTTGGTGCACAACGGTGTGATTGAGAACTATCTTGAAATCAAGGAAGAATACCTTGCGGGGCACCACTTTAAGGGGCAAACAGATACAGAAATCGCCGTTCACTTGATTGGGAAATTTGCGGAAGAAGAAGGTCTCTCAGTTCTTGAAGCCTTCAAAAAAGCTCTTCACATCATCCGTGGTTCTTATGCCTTCGCTTTGGTCGACTCTGAAAATCCAGATGTCATCTACGTGGCTAAGAACAAATCCCCACTTTTGATTGGTCTTGGGGAGGGCTATAACATGGTCTGCTCAGATGCTATGGCTATGATTCGTGAGACCAACCAATACATGGAAATTCATGACCAAGAGTTGGTCATCGTCAAGGCGGATAGCGTAGAAGTTCAAGATTATGATGGTAACAGTCGTGAACGTGCTAGCTATACTGCAGAACTTGACTTGTCAGATATCGGTAAGGGAACTTATCCTTACTATATGCTTAAGGAAATTGATGAGCAACCAACTGTTATGCGTAAACTCATCCAAGCCTACACAGATGAGGCTGGTCAAGTAGTGGTTGATCCAGCTATCATCAAGGCTGTTCAAGATGCAGACCGCATCTACATCCTTGCAGCTGGAACATCTTACCACGCAGGATTTGCTTCTAAGAAGATGCTGGAAGAATTGACGGATACACCGGTTGAACTTGGAATCTCCTCTGAGTGGGGTTATGGTATGCCTCTTCTCAGCCAGAAACCACTCTTCATCTTTATCAGTCAGTCTGGTGAAACAGCTGACAGCCGTCAGGTTTTGGTCAAGGCTAATGAAATGGGAATTCCGAGCTTGACAGTGACAAACGTACCAGGTTCAACTCTTTCACGTGAAGCGAACTATACCATGCTCCTTCATGCAGGTCCTGAAATTGCCGTGGCATCAACTAAAGCCTATACAGCGCAAATCGCAGCCCTTGCCTTCCTTGCAAAAGCAGTCGGTCAAGCAAATGGCAATGCTAAAGCGCAAGCCTTTGACCTGGTTCATGAATTGTCAATCGTAGCTCAGTCTATTGAATCAACCCTTTCAGAGAAAGAAACTATTGAAGCCAAGGTTCATGAGCTTCTTGAAACAACTCGTAACGCCTTTTACATCGGACGTGGTCAAGATTACTATGTAGCCATGGAAGCAAGTCTCAAACTCAAAGAGATTTCTTACATCCAGTGTGAAGGTTTTGCGGCAGGAGAACTAAAGCACGGAACCATTGCCTTGATTGAAGAAGGAACGCCAGTCTTGGCCCTCTTGTCAGATCCAGTCCTTGCCAACCACACTCGTGGAAATATCCAAGAGGTCGCAGCCCGTGGTGCCAAGGTTCTCACTATCGCAGAAGAAAATGTTGCTAAAGATACAGATGATATCGTTCTTACGACCGTACACCCTTACCTCTCACCAATCTCAATGGTCGTACCAACGCAATTGGTCGCTTACTTTGCAACACTTCACCGTGGTCTTGATGTGGATAAACCACGTAACCTTGCTAAGTCAGTAACGGTAGAATAAGCTAAAAAAGTCTAGTAATCTAGGCTTTTTCTTGTGAGCAAATCGGTTGCTTGTACTCAAGATTCGTGTTATACTCTTCGAAAGTCTCTTCAAACCACGTCAGCTTCCATCTGCAACCTCAAAACACTGTTTTGAGCAGCCTGCGGCTAGCTTCCTAGTTTGCTCTTTGATTTTCATTGAGTATTAGAATAATTTTTCAAATTGAAGGACAGAAATAGACAGGGAGAATCACCATGGTAGAATTGGGAATTTCAACATTTGGGGAAACAACGGAGCTTGAGGGGACTGGGCAAACTTACAGTCATGCTGAACGCATTCGCCAGTTAGTGGCAGAGATTGAACTGGCTGACAAGGTTGGTTTGGACGTGTATGGGATTGGCGAGCACCATCGAGAGGACTTTGCAGTATCGGCTCCAGAGATTGTTCTTGCAGCTGGGGCAGTCAATACCAAGAAAATCCGTTTGACCAGTGCAGTTAGCATTCTCTCAAGCATGGACCCCATTCGTTTGTTCCAACAGTATGCCACTATCGATGCTTTGTCAAATGGACGAGCGGAGATTATGGCTGGAAGAGGCTCTTTTACGGAATCATTTCCCCTGTTTGGCTATGATTTGAAAGACTACGTAGCTCTTTTTGATGAGAAATTAGATTTGCTTCAATTAGTCAATGAAAAGATCAAGCTAGACTGGAAAGGTCGATTGACCCAAACGATTTCTGGCAAAGAAGTCTATCCTCGTCCAGTTCAGGACAAATTGCCCTTGTGGATAGCGACAGGTGGTCATGTTGAATCAACAGTGAAGATTGCTCAGGCAGGCCTGCAGATTGTCTATGCCATTATTGGTGGTAATCCACGTTATTTTAAAAAGTTGATTCAGGCTTATCGTGAGATTGGGAGCGAAGCGGGTCATGCCAGTCATGAGTTGAAGGTTGGGGCCCATTCTTGGGGTTGGATTGCTGAAGATGGCGAGCAGGCTGTGAAAGATTATTTCCATCCGATCAAGCAAGTAGTGGATGCTATTTCCAAAGACCGTCCACACTGGCAGGAATTGCGTTATGAACAGTACCTTGAACAGGTTGGACCAAATGGAGCCATGTTTGTGGGCAATCCAGATCAGGTAGCAGAAAAATTGATTCGCATGATTGAGGATTTAGGCTTGGACCGCTTTATGTTGCATCTACCTCTTGGTTCTATGCCTCATGAACAAGTCCTGAGAGCCATCGAACTTTTTGGCACTCAAGTTGCACCAAAAGTTCGAGCTTACTTTGCCATGAAAGAGGCTTAATAAAAAATCCTAATCAAGTTTATTAGGACAACAAATATTGTACAAAAATCAATCCCCCTAGCGTCAAGGCTTGGGGGATTGTTCTATAGGAGGGCTAGTTTAGTTCTCTTTTTTGTTTTTTAGTAAGAACCCGAGACCTAGAAGGGCAAGGAGGCTGATTCCTGCAAACAGGAGTTTGTGATCGTTGAGTTTCCTGTATTTGGATTAGTTAAATCTAGCTATGCAAAGGTTATATAGTAGCAATTTTAGCTAACCCATTCACCGTTTTCATTGACCAAATAGCCTTCAACTCTTGTATTAACGGCAAGTTTACCTGATGAATCAACATAGTACCATTTGCCAGAAACTTCAAACCATTGATTTTCTTTCATAGCTCCTGATGGATCTAGATAGTACCAAGTATCTCCATCTTTTACCCATCCAGTTGACATAGAGCCGTTACTATTTAGGAAGTACCAAACATTGCCATCTTTTACCCAACCAGTTACCATAGAGCCATCATCTTTTAGATAGTACCAAGTATCTCCATCTTTGACCCATCCAGTAGCTAGAGAACCGTCTGCTTTATAGAAATACCAGATGCCATTTTCTTGTTTCCAACTAGTTTTAGTTGTCTGATTTGGAGTTTCTGGTTTTTTATTTGTATAAGCTGGGGTATAGGAAGTGACAATAGTTTGTGTAGATGTAGATGGAAGTGATTGAGTATTATTGTCCGTATGTGTTTTTTCAGCTTGTGAATCAGTTGTAGCTTGGCTAGGTTTATGATCCGCATCCGCTACTTTTGTATCTGGTTTTGTAGAATCAGGTTTAGTTTGTGGAGCTGGGGTTTGATGTTCCGGTTTGACGACTCGGTTTGGAGTATTGTCTTGGCTGTTATTTTGACCTTGCTCTTGTTTTAAGCTAGAAAGATCAAATTCTGGTTTTTCTTCCACAGCTGGGGCAACGATGGCTCCACCTTGAGAAACTCGAAGAACAGTAGCTGTAAGGGCATTTAATTTCAAGCCTTTTTCAGTCCATTCAAGTCCTTTCGGGTTGGCAATTCCGACTGGCCCTGCTTGGTTTTCATCTGCCAAAACTTCAGCATTTCTGAGGTGGGCAAAGGCAGTTCCCAAGTTAAATTCGCGAGCTTTTTCGTCCGCATTGACAAAGACTGCGTAGATATCTCCGTTTGGAGCAGTGATTTGGTAGCCAATCACTACATCTTCTTTTTCCACACCATTTTGGCCTGGGACAGTGATGAGGTGGACACGATCTTTGATATCTTGGAGGCTCTTAAGTCGGAAGGCATCTGTAGATTGACGAAGGGCAATCAACCCTTTCATATAGTTACGGCTCTTGACATTTTCAGGGTAAGCTTTGCCATCTGTAGCCTTAGTCCAGTCAAACTTATTGATAGCATCGCTAGAATCGTAAGAGTCATGGATGAAGTAAGGATAGTCGAATGGATTGCCGTCTTTATCACGCAACAAGTGAGATTTGTTTGGAACCTTATCCTCTGCGACTGGAGTCTTGTAGGCTGGGTCACGGAATTGTTTAGTACGTCCGTATTCCTGACCAGAGTGGATAAATGGAGTTCCTTGAGCTGTCAAGACCATGAGGTTTCCAAGTCGCAAACGACGGTGGATTTCAGCATAGTTCTCAGCCTTGCTTGGGTCTTTTTTGATAGACTGGGCAATGATGTCAAAGAGGGTCAAGTTATCATGGGCTGCGATGTATTGGATGACATCTCCAGGGCTGTCTGCTTCAAAGTTAGTTGGTTGAGCAATTAGATTTTTAAAGATAGTGTTGATATCACGCTTACCACCTGTGATAAAGGCAGGTTGACCTTCATTTGGATAACCAGACTTGAGGTTGTTACGGATGTCATCTGAGAAGACAGCTACAGTATCGGTATGTTTCATCCAATCTTGGTCAGCAGCTCTAGTAGGCATATTTTCATCACCAGCATAGGTTCTCCAACCTTCACCAAGCATGATAAGATTTGGATTGAGGGCGCGTGCAGCCTTGTAAGCTTCTTCGATAGAAGCCGCATCATGGTCTCCCATCATATCGAAGCGGAATCCATCCACTTTGTAAGTATCAACCAGATATTTGATAGAGTCAACTAGGAGACGTTTGGTCATATGGTGAGTTGTCCCCAAACGTCCACCACCAAAGCTAGTTCGAGGTGTGCCATCAGCATCCATAAAGTGGTAGTAATTTGGCTCTAGGTCTTCAAAGATATCGACTTTGGCTGTGTGGTTATAAACGACATCTAGGATAGCTCCCATGCCACGTTTGTGGATTTCGTTGATGAGGTTTTTAAATTCTGCGATTCGTTTCTCTGGATTCTTAGGATCGCTTGAGTACATACCAGTCAAGGAGAAGTAGTTTTGAGGGTCATAACCCCAGTTGTAGTTGCTGTTGCTTGAAGCATAGTCAGACAAGCGTTCATGATTTTTCAATTCATTGACAAAGTAGTAAGACAAGACTGGAAGGAGCTGGATGTGGGTTACACCCAAGTCTTTGAGATAGTCTAGTTTTTCGATAAAGGCTTCAAAAGTACCAAATGGTTTGGTCAAGTCTTTTGCAATGGCAGGATCTGAAGTGAAGTCACGCACATGAGCTTCATAGATAACGGCATCTTCACGAGTCTTGAAGTTATGAATCTTACCGTAAGTCAAGTCTTGAGGTCCTAGTTTGGCTGGATCTACAAAGGCAGCTTTAGCCACTTTATGGGCGTCGTCGATCTTGGCATCGTCACTATTCCAAGCAGCGAGAGATTTAGCGTAAGGATCGAGTGCAAGAACAGTTTTCCCTTGACGCTCGATTTGGTATTGATAATAGTAGCCAGTGAAATCTGTGATTCCTAATTTGTTTGTGCTATCTAGAGTTTGTTTCCAAGTTCCTTTTTCCCCTTTTTCAAGAGCGACAGTTCCAACCACTTTTTCAGGGTCATTCTTGTCGTAGATAACAACAGAAACCTTATCAGCACTTGGTGACCAGAGGGTCAAATCAACTTGTTTTCCTTCTTCTTTTAGGTCAGATCCCAGTTTGCCATCATAGCTGTAAGTCTCATCTTTAAGGCGCCAGCTTGTTTTGGTAGTGAATTGGTCGGAATTGTAGCTAACAGTATATGGATGTTTTGTGTCAGAGAAATCTCCGCTGTAAGTCACTTTCTTACCAGCTTCATCGATTGCAACATCGGTGATAGTTACTTTGTTTCCTAGGTGATTAGTGATGTTAGAGTGCTTGAGGATATCCTCTTTTTTAGCACCAACAAGTGTTGAAAAGCTACTTTCAATGCTAGATGTTCCTACGTGTTGGGCACCTGTCATACGGATATCGTGGACATAGTATGGATTTGTGTAAATCGATTCGTCATCGTCTTTTAGGAAAATTTGGCTATGATTTTTCAAATCTGTAAACTTATAATCTTCTTTACGGATTTTCACGTCGTCTCCTTGTTTGCTCTCATCTAGTAACAAAAATCCAAATTCTTTGGCGGCATCCTTAAGAGGAATATCGATATAGCGACCATATTTGCCTGTAGTTGTAAAGTCTGTTCCGTCAGGCCATTGAGCGCTACTTGGATTTTTCACATCTCCCCAGTACCAGAGAGATTTCTTGTCGTAGTTGCCATCTGTACGGTAGTAGTTGACGCGAACAGTTCCTGCAGGTTGTGGCTCGTAAGAGAAAACCTTGTGATCTTGGTCCAACCAAGCCTCATTCATCTTTGGTGCCAGTTTTTCTACCGATTTATCGCCGGTCAGATTTTTTCCAGCTGTATTGTTGATGAGGAAGCTAATTTTCTTGGCTTGTTCTCCCTTTAATTTGACATCTAGGTAGTAGCCGTAGTCATCTTTTTTGGCATCCTTAAAGGACAGGGCTCCGTTAGGCCAGTTTTCAGAAGGTTTTTCAACATCGTCCCAAGTCCATAGTCCTTGAGCATCCTTGTTTTCTTCAGGAAGTTTTTTGACGTGGATACGGAAGTAGTTGTCTTCGATGGGCTCTTCTGCCTTAGTTTCAGTCGTTGCTGGACTAGTAGAAGTAGTCGGCTCACTTGAACGATCTTGCCCAGTTTGTGGTGCTGGATTAGTTGGGCTTGCAGCAGGAGTTGTTGGCTCTGTTGCAGGTTTTTCTTCTTTTTTCTCTAGGGAAGCGTTTGCATTGTCAGTTGAAGAAAAATCGCTTTCGTTCTTGCCAGCGATGTTTGTTGCATCAGTAAGAGGTTGAGTAAGGGCAGTAGTAGTTTCACTATTACTTGCGTTAGTGGTTGGTGTATTTTCGTTGGCTGAGATAGTTGGTGTAGCCATGGCAAGTAGGACAAGACTTGCTCCGATAAGGACAGAACCAGTTCCATTTTTGAGGGAACGGATGCTGTAAACCATTTTTTTCTCAGTTTGAGCTGGTGTTTTTCTCATAATGATTCTCCAATCAATAAATTTCTATATCAGTATAGCATGTAGTAAAACAATATGCAAGCGTTTTCTTTGAATTGAAATAAAAGAAAAATCGCAACAGGTTTTCTGCTACGACTAAGCTAGTCTTTCTTTATGAATTTGTGAACCTAAAAGGTGGAGGTGGTGAAATAGTTCTGCAGTAGAAAGATTCCGACTACAAATAATGGGTTTCGGACAGTTAGAAACAGGGAAGGTGGTGATCACAATATCGTGCGGAATTTGATTGAAAATCGAGGAAGAGATACTGGATTTTTCCCAAGGGTCAAATAAATAGAGATTGTTACCGTAGTGGGAAAGGGTGTCAATTAGGTTTTGTGCGTGCTCACTATCTAGATGACTGATGACCAAAACACGAATTTTGGGAAGTTTTTGAAGTAATTGGACTAAAATGCGTTGTCCTTGGATAGAAAAGGCATAAACTAGCTCTTGTAGCTTACTTGGATGACTTTCTAGACCAATCTCAGCTAGATAAGTCTGAAATTTATTTTTACTTACTTCAAATAGTTTAGGAAATTCTTTTTGGTAATTGGTTAAAAGCAGAGACTTTTGCTTTTCAAGAGATTTGTTGCTAAGTGGGTGGAGAAAATCAGATTGGGCAGTGTAGTGGAGGAGCCAAATCAATTCTTCGCGATTTTCAATCTGTAGGTGAAATTCTTTAGCTAACTCTTCTAAGATTTGACTCAATAAACGATAGGATTTTTGAATCTGATGAATGTCTCCTAAAGCTCCATTGTTAGGCTTGTTTGTGATTTGAGGAGACTTTACTGGGTTTGAAACTAGCTGTTCCAGTGTTTCCTTTGTAGGTTCAAAATGGAGTTTTTTAGCCAGCTTTTTGATCTCTTGTACAAACTGCGGAATTTGCATGAGGGAGCTGTAGTGGCTGGTTAAAAGGGGAGTGGGATTTTCAATAAGGTGTTTCCTCTTAAAACGCTCCAGATTGATAGCTAGGGTATATTTAATCTGCCGTAGACTGCTGAGGTTGAGTGAAACTTGTTGGGCCTTTAAAAATAGCTGAATCAGTTGAGTGAGTGCCTCTTCAGAAATAGAAGGGAAGGGCCAATCAAGAAAGCTGTAACTTTGGCTAAAGTAGTCCAGATAAAAGGCGCGAATATCTTCTTCTGTCCCCATCATGTTCAAAAGGGAAGGTTGGATGCTGATATTATAGTGTTGAGGAAGGAGGATATTTAGACGACGGATGATTTCCTTAATCTGCTCTGGATTAGCTGAAAGTGCCTGACATATTTGATCAAGTGATTGGTTGTCCTTGAAAAAAAGTTGGTTCAAAAAAGAATAAGTTGGACATTGTTCAAAGATAGCAATCCTAGGGTCTAAAGAGTTTCGGGCTTCAAACTGCAACTGAATACCTTCTTTTGTTGATCGAATCAGGAGGTTTGGGAATAATTGCTCGAGCAAAGAAAGATGTTCTTGCAATTCTTCTGCTGGTAGATTCAGATTTTCTGACAAAGATGAATCTTGTATCCAATCCTGGTGTTTGGTTAGTTCTTCCAGTAACATTAGCAAATTCTGTTCTGTTTCAGAAAGCAAAATATCCATAATAAACCTCCTTATATATATATATATATATATTAAAAGAAAAACCAAGTAAAGTCAAGAAAAATGGGCCAATATAAAATAGGATAACCGTAATTTACTATATTCTTCTTGGGTAATTAGGATGAAAATAAAGTTCGTAAAGTAATAGTTGAATTCAATTTTTATAGGAAAAAAATTTACCAAAAATCTACAGAATCCCTTGAAAAATCTAGCTAAATAAGGTATAATATGAGTAATCATTTGTCGTAGGTTTTGTCTGAAATATTGTCCAGACAAGGCTCACAGCAGTTAAATCTTCTGAAAAAGTCAGATTTAGCTGCTCTTTTTGTGCTTTTTTTCAGGATTTCGAGCATTTGTAACAAAGACTTAAAGATTCTGAAAATTCGCCCAAAGGACACGGTGATAGGGGTTTTACAACCATATGACGATTAGAAAGCCTGATTGACAAGGCTTGGAACTTATTTACAAAGGAGAATCATCTTGGCAGGACATGACGTTCAATACGGGAAACATCGTACCCGTCGTAGTTTTTCAAGAATCAAAGAAGTTCTTGACTTACCAAATTTGATTGAAATTCAAACTGACTCATTCAAAGCTTTCCTAGACCACGGTCTGAAGGAAGTATTTGAAGATGTATTGCCAATTTCAAACTTCACAGACACAATGGAGTTGGAATTTGTTGGATATGAAATCAAGGAACCAAAATATACGCTCGAAGAAGCTCGTATCCACGATGCTAGCTACTCAGCACCAATTTTTGTAACTTTCCGCTTGATTAATAAAGAGACAGGCGAAATCAAGACCCAAGAAGTTTTCTTTGGTGATTTCCCAATCATGACAGAAATGGGTACTTTCATCATCAATGGTGGTGAACGTATTATCGTATCTCAGTTGGTCCGCTCACCAGGTGTTTACTTTAACGACAAAGTTGATAAAAATGGTAAAGTGGGCTACGGTTCAACTGTTATCCCTAACCGTGGAGCTTGGTTGGAACTTGAAAGCGACTCAAAAGATATCGCCTACACTCGTATCGACCGTACTCGTAAGATTCCATTTACAACCTTGGTTCGTGCGCTTGGTTTCTCAGGTGATGATGAAATCTTTGATATCTTTGGTGATAGCGAATTGGTTCGCAACACTGTTGAAAAAGATATCCACAAGAATCCAATGGACTCTCGTACAGACGAAGCCTTGAAAGAGATTTACGAACGCCTTCGTCCAGGTGAGCCTAAGACTGCTGAAAGCTCACGTAGCTTGCTCGTAGCTCGCTTCTTTGATCCACGTCGCTATGACTTGGCAGCAGTTGGTCGTTACAAGATCAATAAAAAACTCAATGTTAAAACACGTTTGCTCAACCAAACCATTGCGGAACCATTGGTAGATCCTGAAACAGGAGAAATCTTGGTAGAAGCTGGAACAATCATGACTCGTAGCGTGATTGAAAGCATTGAAAGCCATTTGGATGGCGACTTGAACAAGATTGTTTACATTCCAAATGATGCAGCCGTTGTGACTGAGCCAGTTGTTCTTCAAAAGTTCAAGGTTGTTGCACCAACTGATCCAGACCGTGTTGTAACCATCATTGGTAATGCTAATCCAGATGACAAGGTTCGTATCGTCACTCCTGCAGATATCCTTGCTGAGATGAGCTACTTCCTCAACTTGGCTGAAGGACTTGGTCGTGTAGATGATATCGACCACCTTGGAAACCGTCGTATCCGTGCGGTAGGTGAATTACTTGCTAACCAAGTACGTCTTGGACTTTCTCGTATGGAACGTAATGTCCGTGAACGTATGTCTGTTCAAGACAACGAAGTCTTGACACCACAACAAATTATCAACATTCGTCCTGTAACAGCTGCGGTTAAAGAATTCTTTGGTTCATCACAGTTGTCACAGTTCATGGACCAACACAACCCGCTATCTGAGTTGTCTCACAAACGCCGTTTGTCAGCCTTAGGACCTGGTGGTTTGACACGTGACCGTGCTGGATATGAAGTACGTGACGTGCACTACACTCACTATGGTCGTATGTGTCCAATCGAGACACCTGAAGGGCCTAACATCGGTTTGATCAATAACTTGTCATCTTACGGACACTTGAACAAGTATGGTTTTGTCCAAACACCATACCGTAAGGTTGACCGTGAAACAGGTGTTGTCACGAACGAAATCGTTTGGTTGACAGCCGATGAAGAAGATGAATTCACTGTAGCACAGGCTAACTCTCGTCTTAATGAAGATGGAACTTTTGCTGAAAAAGTGGTCATGGGACGTCACCAAGGGGTCAACCAAGAGTATCCAGCTAATGTTGTTGACTACATGGACGTATCACCAAAACAGGTAGTTGCCGTTGCAACAGCATGTATTCCTTTCTTGGAAAACGATGACTCCAACCGTGCCCTCATGGGTGCCAACATGCAACGTCAGGCTGTGCCATTGATTGATCCAAAAGCACCTTACGTTGGTACTGGTATGGAATACCAAGCAGCTCACGATTCTGGAGCGGCTGTGATTGCCCAGTATGATGGTAAAGTTACTTACGCAGATGCTGATAAGGTAGAAGTACGCCGTGAAGATGGTTCATTGGACGTTTACCACATCCAAAAATTCCGTCGTTCAAACTCAGGTACTGCCTACAACCAACGCACTCTCGTAAAAGTTGGCGATGTCGTTGAAAAAGGCGATTTCATCGCTGACGGACCTTCTATGGAAAATGGAGAAATGGCGCTGGGACAAAACCCAATCGTTGCCTACATGACTTGGGAAGGTTACAACTTCGAGGATGCCGTTATCATGAGCGAACGCTTGGTGAAAGACGATGTTTATACATCTGTTCACCTTGAAGAATACGAATCAGAAACACGCGATACAAAGCTTGGGCCTGAAGAAATTACGCGTGAAATTCCAAACGTTGGTGAAGATGCCCTTAAAGACCTTGACGAAATGGGTATTATCCGTATCGGTGCTGAGGTTAAAGAAGGCGATATTCTTGTAGGTAAAGTAACACCTAAGGGTGAGAAAGACCTTTCAGCTGAAGAACGTCTCTTGCACGCTATCTTCGGAGATAAATCTCGTGAAGTGCGTGATACTTCTCTTCGTGTACCACACGGTGCCGATGGTGTCGTTCGTGATGTTAAGATCTTTACCCGTGCAAATGGAGATGAATTGCAATCAGGTGTTAATATGCTGGTTCGCGTCTACATCGCTCAAAAACGTAAGATCAAGGTCGGAGATAAGATGGCCGGACGTCACGGAAATAAAGGGGTTGTCTCTCGTATCGTTCCTGTAGAAGATATGCCTTACCTTCCAGACGGAACTCCAGTTGATATCATGTTGAACCCACTTGGGGTGCCATCACGTATGAATATCGGTCAGGTTATGGAGCTCCACCTTGGTATGGCTGCCCGTACTCTTGGTATTCACATCGCAACACCAGTCTTTGACGGAGCAAGTTCTGAAGACCTTTGGTCAACTGTTAAAGAAGCTGGTATGGATAGCGATGCCAAGACGATCCTTTACGATGGACGTACTGGTGAACCGTTTGATAACCGTGTTTCTGTCGGAGTCATGTACATGATCAAACTCCACCACATGGTTGACGATAAATTGCACGCGCGTTCTGTCGGACCATACTCAACCGTTACCCAACAACCACTCGGAGGTAAAGCTCAGTTTGGTGGACAACGTTTCGGTGAGATGGAGGTTTGGGCTCTTGAAGCCTACGGTGCATCAAATGTCCTTCAAGAAATCTTGACTTACAAGTCTGACGATATTAACGGACGTTTGAAAGCTTATGAAGCTATTACAAAAGGAAAACCAATTCCAAAACCAGGTGTTCCAGAATCCTTCCGAGTTCTTGTCAAAGAATTGCAATCTCTTGGTCTTGATATGCGTGTCCTTGACGAAGATGACCAAGAAGTGGAACTTCGTGACCTAGATGAAGGAATGGACGAAGATGTCATCCACGTAGATGACCTTGAAAAAGCCCGCGAAAAAGCAGCCCAAGAGGCTAAAGCAGCCTTTGAAGCTGAAGAAGCTGAGAAAGCAACAAAAGCGGAAGCAACAGAAGAAGCTGCTGAACAAGAATAAGCAGTTCACTTAGAATAGAAAGGGAAGAAATAGTGGTTGATGTAAATCGTTTTAAAAGTATGCAAATCACCCTAGCTTCTCCAAGTAAAGTCCGTTCATGGTCTTATGGAGAAGTAAAAAAACCTGAAACAATCAATTACCGTACGTTGAAACCAGAACGTGAAGGACTCTTTGATGAAGTTATCTTTGGTCCTACAAAAGACTGGGAATGTGCTTGTGGTAAGTACAAACGTATTCGTTACAGAGGGATTGTTTGTGACCGTTGTGGGGTTGAAGTAACGCGTACAAAAGTTCGTCGTGAGCGTATGGGGCACATCGAGTTGAAAGCTCCTGTATCTCACATCTGGTACTTCAAGGGGATTCCAAGCCGTATGGGATTGACCCTTGATATGAGCCCTCGTGCCCTCGAGGAAGTTATCTACTTCGCAGCTTATGTGGTGATTGATCCTAAGGATACACCACTTGAGCACAAGTCTATCATGACAGAGCGCGAATACCGTGAGCGCTTGCGTGAGTATGGTTATGGATCATTCGTTGCCAAGATGGGTGCCGAAGCCATCCAAGATCTTTTGAAACAAGTCGATCTTGAAAAAGAAATTGCTGAACTCAAAGAAGAGTTGAAAACAGCTACTGGACAAAAACGTGTCAAAGCTATCCGTCGTTTGGATGTTTTGGATGCCTTTTACAAGTCTGGAAACAAACCTGAATGGATGATTCTCAACATCCTTCCGGTTATTCCACCAGATCTTCGTCCAATGTTGCAGTTGGATGGTGGCCGTTTTGCCTCATCTGACTTGAATGACCTTTACCGTCGTGTTATTAACCGTAACAACCGTTTGGCTCGTTTGCTTGAGTTGAATGCACCTGGTATCATCGTTCAAAATGAGAAACGTATGCTTCAAGAAGCGGTTGACGCTTTGATTGACAATGGTCGTCGTGGTCGTCCAATCACAGGACCAGGTAGCCGTCCGCTTAAATCATTGAGCCACATGCTCAAAGGGAAACAAGGACGCTTCCGTCAAAACTTGCTCGGTAAACGTGTTGACTTCTCAGGACGTTCTGTTATCGCCGTTGGTCCAACGCTTAAGATGTACCAATGTGGTGTGCCACGTGAAATGGCAATCGAGCTCTTTAAACCATTCGTCATGCGTGAGATCGTTGCGCGTGATATCGTGCAAAACGTCAAAGCAGCTAAACGCTTGGTCGAACGCGGAGATGAGCGTATCTGGGATATCCTCGAAGAAGTAATCAAAGAACACCCAGTACTTCTTAACCGCGCACCGACCCTTCACCGTTTGGGTATCCAAGCCTTCGAGCCAGTCTTGATTGATGGTAAGGCCCTTCGCTTGCACCCACTTGTCTGTGAAGCCTACAATGCCGACTTTGACGGGGACCAAATGGCCATCCACGTACCACTTTCAGAAGAAGCCCAAGCAGAAGCTCGTATCCTCATGCTCGCTGCTGAGCACATCTTGAACCCGAAAGATGGTAAACCAGTTGTTACTCCATCTCAGGACATGGTTTTAGGTAACTACTACTTGACCATGGAAGAAGCTGGTCGTGAAGGTGAAGGAATGGTCTTCAAAGACCGTGACGAAGCTGTCATGGCTTACCGTAATGGTTACGTTCACCTCCACTCGCGTGTTGGTATCGCAACAGACAGTCTCAACAAACCTTGGACAGAAGAGCAAAAACATAAGGTATTGCTTACAACAGTTGGTAAAATCCTCTTCAATGACATCATGCCAGAGGGTCTACCATACTTGCAAGAACCAAACAATGCCAACTTGACAGAAGGCGTTCCAGCTAAATACTTCTTGCCACTTGGTGGAGATATCAAGGAAGCTATCAGCAAACTTGAACTCAACCCTCCATTCAAGAAGAAAAACCTTGGAAATATCATCGCTGAAATCTTCAAACGTTTCCGTACGACAGAAACTTCTGCCCTACTTGACCGTATGAAGAACCTCGGTTACCACCACTCAACTCTTGCAGGATTAACAGTGGGTATTGCCGATATCCCAGTCGTTGATGACAAGGCTGAAATCATTGAAGAATCACACAAACGTGTAGAACAAATCACAAAACAATTCCGTCGTGGTATGATCACAGACGACGAGCGTTACAATGCCGTTACAGCTGAATGGCGTGCTGCCCGTGAAAAACTAGAGAAACGTTTGATTGCCAACCAAGATCCTAAGAACCCAATCGTTATGATGATGGACTCAGGAGCCCGTGGTAATATCTCAAACTTCTCACAGCTTGCCGGTATGCGTGGTCTGATGGCTGCTCCGAACGGACGTATCATGGAATTGCCAATCCTTTCAAACTTCCGTGAAGGTTTGTCAGTACTCGAAATGTTCTTCTCAACTCACGGTGCCCGTAAAGGTATGACCGATACGGCCCTTAAGACAGCCGACTCAGGTTACTTGACTCGTCGTTTGGTTGACGTTGCCCAAGACGTTATTATCCGTGAGGACGACTGTGGAACTGACCGTGGTCTCTTGATCCGCTCTATCGCAGAAGGAAAAGAGATGATCGAGTCTCTCGAAGAGCGTCTCAATGGTCGTTACACTAAGAAAACTGTTAAACATCCAGAAACTGGTGCAGTAATCATTGGTCCAAATGAGTTGATTACAGAAGACAAGGCGCGTGAAATTGTCAATGCTGGTGTGGAAGAAGTGACTATCCGCTCTGTATTTACATGTAACACTCGTCACGGTGTCTGCCGTCACTGTTATGGTATCAATTTGGCGACTGGTGATGCGGTTGAAGTTGGTGAAGCAGTCGGTACGATCGCTGCTCAATCTATCGGGGAACCTGGTACACAGCTTACAATGCGTACCTTCCACACGGGTGGGGTTGCCTCAAATACCGATATCACTCAGGGTCTTCCTCGTGTCCAAGAAATCTTTGAAGCCCGCAATCCTAAAGGGGAAGCGGTTATCACAGAGGTTAAAGGACAAGTTACGGCTATCGAAGAAGATGCATCAACTCGTACTAAGAAAGTCTTTGTTAAGGGTGAAACTGGCGAAGGTGAATATGTCGTTCCATTTACCGCTCGTATGCGTGTTGAAGTTGGTGACCAAGTAGCGCGTGGTGCTGCTCTTACAGAAGGTTCTATCCAACCAAAACGTCTCCTTGCAGTTCGTGATGTCTTGTCAGTTGAAACTTACCTTCTTGGTGAAGTACAAAAAGTTTACCGTAGCCAAGGGGTAGAAATCGGTGACAAACACATCGAGGTAATGGTTCGTCAAATGATCCGTAAAGTGCGTGTCATGGATCCAGGTGACACAGATCTTCTCATGGGTACCCTCATGGATATCAATGACTTTACAGATGCCAACAAAGATGTCCTTATCGCAGGTGGAGTTCCAGCGACTGGTCGACCAGTCCTTATGGGAATTACCAAAGCCTCACTTGAAACAAACAGTTTCTTGTCAGCGGCTTCCTTCCAGGAAACAACTCGTGTCCTTACAGATGCAGCCATCCGTGGTAAGAAAGACCATCTCCTTGGACTTAAAGAAAATGTTATCATCGGTAAAATCATCCCAGCAGGTACTGGTATGGCCCGTTACCGTAACCTTGAACCACATGCTATCAACGAAGAAGAATACCTTAATCCTCCAGTAGAGGAAGAAGGAAATGAAGAAACAACAGAAGTAGTTGTGGATACTGCTGTTGAAACTGTGGAAGAAACAGTAGAATAAAAGAGAATGAGAGAGCCTTCGGGTTCTCTTTCTCTTTTCTGAAAACTTTCTCCATTTTTCCATGAAATGTGGTAAAATAATACTCAATGAAAATCAAAGAGCAAACTAGAAAACTAGCCGCAGGTTGCTCAAAGCACTGCTTTGAGGTTGTATATAGAACTGACGAAGTCGGTCACATATATACGGCAAGGCGAAGTTGACGTGGTTTGAAGAGATTTTCGAAGAGTATAAAAGAAAGAAGCTGACAAAGGAGACAAGTATGGAACAAACATTCTTTATCATTAAACCAGATGGTGTAAAAAGAGGACTAGTGGGTGAAGTGTTGAAACGCATCGAACAACGTGGCTTTACAATCGAAAAATTGGAGTTGCGTTCACAGGTTTCAGAAGAGTTAATTGACCAGCACTATCAGGACTTGGTTGGTCAGAGTTTTTACCCACCGATTCGTGAATTCATGACTTCAGGACCGGTTCTTGTGGGTGTTATTTCTGGCCCCAAAGTAATCGAAACTTGGCGTACCATGATGGGTGCAACTCGTCCAGAAGAAGCTTTACCAGGAACTATTCGAGGTGATTTTGCAAAAGCGGCTGGTGAAAATCAGGTTATCCAAAATGTTGTCCATGGTTCGGATTCAGAAGAGTCAGCTAAGCGAGAAATTGCTCTTTGGTTTTAAGAGTGGATTGGCTCAGTCAATTGGTTAAAAGCTCATTTGAATAGAAAGTATAGTCAATTAGTTTAAGACATGACGCATGATATCAAACTTTTTAGTTTTTGATATGGTGCGTTTTTTGATTAAGTGACTATTAGTTCGTCTCGCTCGGTTAGGTGCGAGACAAAAAAACACCCGCTATGCGGGTGCGCGTCGAAGGTTATACCAAAAAAACTCCAAACGCGATACAATAAAGGTGTTCAAGCCAATTGTAAAGCGAAAGGAGAAAAATATGGCACAAAAGGTTCTTTTGTCCTGTTCTTGTTTCAATTGACTATATTTCTATACTATTTCTTCCTTTATCAAGAAAAAGTTACCTCAATATTAATAAAGTACAATTCTAAATTAACTCCAATTATTGATTCATGATAATATTTCAGTAACTCATCATGCAATTAAAAACAAGGATTTTTATTTCAGATGATCCATCGTGAACACTTCATCAGCCATCTCCCAAATTGCCGGATTATGTGTTGCGATAATGATTAGCCTATTATCATCTCGAAGAGATAGCAAAATCTCCATAATCAACTGAGAGGTTGCTGGGTCTATTGAAGCTGTTGGCTCATCTGCCAGAATAAGGGGTGGATTCTTTAAGATAACTTTTGCCAAGGCAACCCGTTGCGATTCTCCGCCCGACAACTCAAAGATGCGCTTATCTAGGTCAAGATAAGCCAGGCCGACCTGTTCTAAAGCATGCTTCTGCCTCAACCGCTGTTCCGACCGACTCATCTTTTGACCAATGAGACCTAGCTTAAGGTTTTCTTCAATACTTTGGTTTTCAATTAAGCCAAAGTTCTGGAAGAGGTAGCCCAATTCGTGACGGAAAAAATCACTCGATTTATAATTGGCCAAGTCTTTACCTCGGTAAAAAATCGTCCCATCATAAGATTCTAATTTCCCAATCATGTTCATCAAGGTTGTTTTTCCGCTACCACTTGAACCAATTAAGGCATAGACTTTTCCAGCCTCAAATGTCATTGAAAGATTCGAAAATAACTCTCGTTCTCCAAAAGATTTACTCACCTGTTTAAGTTCAATCATATTAACCTCCCTTCAAAACAAGCATGGACATCTTGTTTTCTTTCTGCATTTGGACATGTAACTGTAAAAGAGATAGACCAATAAAGAGTAACGAGACTAAGAAAGCAACTACTATCTCTACCATAAGAAATACACTCGCAACAAATCCCAGTAAAAACACACCCAGTTGAGCAAAGAGATAAGTGCGATGGATTTCTAAGAACCTGAGACCTGCAATGCGTTTGATAAAAATGGCACGTCTAAATTCTTCAAAGTAGAGCCTATTCATAGTGTTAAACAACAAGATTGAAGTTGCAATCCCAAGCACAGCTCCTGCTAGCATTACCCAACGTTCCCTCTGGATATTATCCAATAATGTGATGTAGTTGTGGTAACCTGTTTGCATTTCTGAGACCCAATTTTCAATGCCTTGTCTCTGGATAAGCTCCTGGGCATCAGACAATTGATTAAAGAGAACGTAGTTCTGTACTGCGTCTACCCAAAACAAAATGGACTGTGGACCAGTTGATTGGGGTGTTATAACAATGATGATTGGATCTTTCAAAAACTGCTGGTAAGAAATAGGGGTCGTATTATACACAAAACGATCCTGACCTGATTCCAAATAACCTACCGTAGCAGTCATTTGCTGTCGTTCATCTCGACTAGATATGCGACTGGTTAAGTCGTCTTCAAAAACAGATTTATAATGTTCTTCCTCTGAACGGAGGTGTTCAGGCAGCAATAAGACAAACTCCCCTACATCAAGGTGATTCATCTTTTGCTCAATAGTTGTATCTACAGGAATGTTTTGACGCTCCAAGTATTGCGGTGTGACGATAAGGACATTGCCATTCGGGCTGTAATCGTGCCATTCTGTAGAGGTTGTCAAGTTTTTGGAGGAAGCCATGCCATTTTGCAAAGTACGGTCAATTAACTGGTGTCTAGATAAGAAAGCCTTTTGTTCTGAAACAGCCAGATCCATCAATTGATACCAAGTTCTGAATTTCCTTTGAGCTTGTTCATCAAAACCAGGACTCGTTCCTTCACGGCTGATTGATAGGGTAATCAGTTGCCTTTCCTGGCTCCAAGCCTCTTGTCCAATCCGATGCTGTTGCCAGGCTTGGGTATACTTTAAGCTACTCCCTATTCCCAGCGTTACAATAATAATCGCTAATAGTTGACCGATTAAAATCAAACTAATGATTCCTCTGACAGGCACTTGCCCTTTTATAATCTGCATCAGGTGTATCTTTTTTATCCCAACTGCGAAGAGTTGAGCGAAAAACAGGGAGATCGACAACAAGATGAGATTATAACAGAGCAAGCCTGCTCCTATGGTCATTAGGGATTGCGTTGGAAGCGACAGAATTTTTTGCATAAGAATGGCGAGTACGCCAGCTAAACTGAAACCAACAGCTATCCCTTTCAAATCCTCACCAACTGGTCTAAGGAAAATGGACCACCGTTTCTCTCCTGAAATGAGGCGAATACCCGACGACCGTAATTGGCTAATTTGACTAATTAAAGTCAGTGCTCCAAAGGTTAAGATGAAAATCAATAGACTGATTAACTGAAATCCGTTACTAAAGATAGCCATTAACGTAGATAGTTTGGATGGAATTATCAGGTGCATGTTAGTCAAGCCAAGTTGACTTAGCTCCTCCCTTAGCAAGTGAATATCTAGGTTTCCATCAAATACAAAATAGTTTGTTTCAACACTACTACTTTGAGCATCTTCTAGATTTTTTTCCTGTAACCCATCAGGCAACTTTCCGTTCCCAAAGGTCGTATAAGAAAACACTGGAGTACCTTCTGAGTTAGGATCCTGGTGTTGAATCGCAATAAAGCTATCCGTTTCTTCTGCTAGTTTTTCCAAGCGTGTAGCAACATGCTGAAAAGTTGTTTCAGGGGAAGAATCACGTACAACAACGTTGGGGTAATAATAGGAGACATATGTATCATTCCAAATGGTAAATACCCAAACAAAGAACAAACTAGCAAGCAGGTTGGATATGAGTATAAATAATTTTTTCATAGTGCATTCCTTATTCTAAAACAGAGGGCAGAAATACCCCTGCCCTCTATAAACTAACAAGCTTACTAAACTATTGATAAAAGAATCTTCTTCAATTTTTAATTAGAAATATCAGTCTGAATTATAGTATCCTATTTTTTCCTCCTTTCTAACTGCACGTTCCTTTCTACAGACAGAGACCTAATTTTATAAACCAATCTTAAATACTTTAGATTTTGTAACTCATAATTTTCAACAGTTGGTTAGCTATGAAAGCATTTTATCAAACATCTCCATTCTTATATCTATCTGGTATTGTTACAAGCTCTCATCAGAATACCTTTCTCTAAATAGTTGAATTTTAAAGTAATACGAAATCAATCAGCCTTCCCAACATCAAGACCATCAGACTTCTTTTGTGATTCTACTCGAATTTCCAATCGTTTATTCTTCTGAATAAACTGTTGGTAAGGAATTGTGTTACTAAACGTAAAAACCCCTAGTAATGCTAATATAGCTAATTTTTGAATTCCACGTTTTTTTCTCTTGCAATGAAACCCCTTTCTGTTTCCTTGTTTTTATTTTAACATATATATTTTATTTATTCAAACATTTTTATTGTATTGTGAACTTTTTTTCTTATTATTACCGTTAAGAATTTTTTATTCCTTTAACTTCCTATTTGCTTATTTTTATAATAAAATTAAGTAAATAGGAAGGTTTATTATCTTTAATGAATACACTCGCAGAGAAATTCAGATTGAAAAGAAAAGAGTTGAGACTCTCCCAACAAACTCTTGCAGAAGGAATTTGTGAACAAAGCCAGATTAGTAAAATTGAGAGAGGGCATTTCATTCCCTCCGCAGACCTTTTGTTCAAACTCTCACAACGACTTGAAGTGCCATTAGATTATTTTTTTAATGAACAAATTGAAATTAAATCTAACCTCTCTAATTTCAAGCAATTATCTGCTCGACTATTAGATGACAGAAATTATGACAATTTGGAATATATTTATAGAATAGAGATTGAACGAAGTACTTTTCTAACACTAGAAGACCGAACTTACCTTGAATGGATTAAAGCTATTATTGACTTCTATCAATATGACAGTAAGTGTGAGGCTATTTCTTCATTGGAAAATATATTATTAAAAGTCTCCTCAAATACTCTGATTTATTTAAAGGAATTGAATACTCTATCTAATTTCTATTCCTTAGTGGGTCGTGAACAAGAATATGGGGCAAACTACTCTCATTTAATGGAGTTATATCAGACAAAAAATTTTGAGCATCAAGAGTTTTTATTTGGCTACATCAGAGTTCGTTACAACTATGCTCACTACCTAGTGTCAAAGAAAAAATTTAACGAAGCCATCCAAGAAGCTCTTGAGACGATTGAACTCTGTAAACAAAGACAGACAAGCTACCAACTGGCTCCTCTACTTATTCTTGTAGGAAATGCTGGAGCCAAATTTCTAGACAAAGAACAAGTCAAAAATTATTATATAGAAGCAAGAGAGTTATGTAAGATTTATAACAATCCTTTAATGTTGATGAAGATAGAAAATTATTTGAAGGAATTAGATACTGTTTAGTTAATCTTGACATTATAGTTTTTCTGAAACGTTAAATAACCTGTAAGGCTGATAGTGAAATTAATACTATCAGCCTTATTTCAAGTTTATATTCTTCTAAAATCTCTTCAAACCACGTCAGCTCTAGCCGCAGGTTGCTCTTTGATTTTCATTGAGTATTAGTCTCTGGTGTTTGTTTAGCGTCTTAAAGAGACATTTGAGAAGATTGGAAACAGTTCTCTCTTTTCTCCTAGTATAATGATTGGTAGGAAGGGAGAGAAAAGATGAAATCAATGAGAATCTTATTTTTGTTAGCTTTAATTCAAATCAGTTTGAGTAGCTGTTTCCTATGGAAAGAATGCATCTTGTCCTTTAAACAAAGTACAGCTTTTTTCATCGGAAGTATGGTCTTCGTTTCAGGAATCTGTGCTGGAGTAAATTATCTTTATACCCGTAAGCAAGAAGTCCATAGTGTCCTAGCCAGTAAGAAGTCAGTGAATCTTTTTTACAGTATGTTACTCTTAATTAATTTGTTAGGAGCTGTCCTTGTTTTGTCAGACAACTTGTTCATCAAAAATACGCTGCAGCAAGAATTAGTTGACTTTTTATTGCCATCCTTTTTCTTTCTATTTGGGCTAGATTTGGTGATTTTTTTACCCTTGAAAAAATACATGCGCGATTTGCTTGCTATGCTAGACAGAAAAAAGACAGTGTTGGTGACTATTATAGCAACACTTCTCTTCTTAAGAAATCCAATGACTACTGTCTCGCTTCTGATTTATATTGGGCTGGGTTTGTTTTTTGCAGCCTATCTTGTCCCAAATTCTGTTAAAAAGGAAGTTTCCTTTTATGGTCATATTTTCCGAGATCTTGTCTTGGTCATTGCTACGCTCATTTTCTTTTAGAGCAAGCTTGTTTTTATGGATGTTATGATGGTAATACTCTTCGAAAATCAAATTCAAACTACGTCAGCGTCGCCTTGCCGTACTCAAGTACAGCCTGCGGCTAGCTTTCTAGTTTGCTCTTTGATTTTCATTGAGTATAAGTTTAGCAGGAAAATAGACACAAAAGAAAAGTTTTTGGTATAATAAGAGTATGTACACAAAAAATGAAGAAGAGCTACAAGCCTTAGGGGAACGCTTGGGTCATCTATTAGAAAAGAATGATGTCTTAATTCTAACTGGAGAACTTGGAGCAGGCAAAACGACCTTTACAAAAGGCCTTGCTAAGGGATTACAGATTTCTCAGATGATTAAGAGTCCAACCTATACTATCGTGAGAGAGTATGAAGGTCGTCTTCCACTTTACCACCTAGATGTTTATCGTATTGAGGGGGATGCTGATTCTATTGATTTAGATGAGTTTCTCTTTGGTGGTGGGGTAACTGTCATTGAGTGGGGCAATCTCTTAGGAGATGCCTTGCCAGATACTTATTTAGAGTTGGAAATTCTAAAAGAAGAAGACGGTCGCAGATTACATTTCCAAGCAAAGGGTTTGCGTGCAGAAAAGCTTTTAGAGGAGCTTCAACATGGAGTATGAATTGCTCATTAGGGAAGCAGAGCCTAAAGATGCAGCTGAATTAGTGGCTTTTTTAAATCGTGTAAGTTTGGAGACAGATTTTACCAGCCTAGACGGAGATGGTATTCTCTTGACCAGTGAGGAGATGGGAATATTCCTCAACAAGCAAGCTAGTTCGGACAACCAGATAACCTTACTTGCATTCTTAAATGATAAAATTGCTGGTATTGTAAATATTACAGCTGACCAGCGCAAGAGAGTCCGTCATATTGGAGATCTCTTCATTGTGATTGGAAAAAGATATTGGAATAATGGATTGGGAAGTTTTTTGCTAGAGGAAGCGATAGAATGGGCACAAGCAAGTGGCATTCTGCGTCGTCTCCAACTGACTGTCCAAACTCGTAATCAAGCTGCAGTCCATCTTTATCAAAAGCATGGCTTTATAATTGAAGGTCGCCAAGAGCGTGGAGCATATATAGAAGAAGGGAAATTTATCGATGTTTACTTGATGGGTAAACTGATAGATTAGTAGAAATATGGTTAAAAAAATTATTGGAATGGTATTAGCTTTTCTAGCTGTGACAGTTTTAGGTGTCGGTGTTTTTGCTTATACTATTTATCAGCAAGGCACACAAACCTTATCAAAGACCTATAAAAAAATCGGAGAAGAAACCAAGGTTATTGAAGCAACAGAACCTTTGACCATTCTGTTGATGGGGGTTGATACTGGGAATGTAGAGCGTACAGATCAGTGGGCTGGAAATAGTGATTCCATGATTCTCTTGACTGTCAATCCACATACTAAGAAGACCATGATGTTGAGTTTGGAGCGTGATATCCTGACTAAAATTCAACATAAAGATGGTAGTATTGAAGAAGCGAAGTTAAACGCCGCCTATGCTGGTGGTGGAGCAGAACTTGCTATAGAAACAATTCAAAAGATGATGAACATTCATATTGACCGATATATTATGGTCAATATGCAAGGTTTGCAACAATTGGTAGATGCAGTTGGAGGTATTACGGTTAATAATACACTAGGTTTCCCAATCTCTATCAGTGACCAAGAAGAATTTAACACCATTTCTATCGGTGTTGGAGAGCAGACAATAAATGGAGAAGAAGCGCTTGTTTATTCACGCATGCGTTATCAAGACCCAGAAGGAGACTATGGTCGTCAAAAGCGTCAGCGTGAAGTCATTCAAAAAGTTGTTGAAAAAGTTCTTAGTTTGAATAGTGTCAGTCACTACCAATCTATTTTAAAAGCCCTAAGTACTAATATGCAGACTAATATTGATTTGTCTGCGAAAAGTATTCCGAGCTTGTTGGGCTATAAAGATTCATTTAAAACCATTGAATCTCAACAATTGAAGGGTGAAGGAGAGATGTTGCAAGGTATCTCTTACCAGATTGTTTCGAGAGAGCATATGTTGGAAATGCAGAATATATTGCGACGTTCTTTGGGACAAGAAGAAGTCACTCAGCTTGAAACAAATGTTGTCTTATTTGAAGATTTGTTTGGACGGGTGCCTGTTAGTGACGAAGATAATTAACTTTCTTGATACAAATAAAAAATCAATCGTGGGAAATTTCCTGCGATTTTTTCAAAAAAATACGAATAGATAGGTAGGAGGAAACATGAAAGCAGAAATTATGGCTGTCGGAACAGAAATTTTAACAGGGCAGATTGTCAATACCAATGCCCAGTTTTTATCAGAAAAACTAGCAGAGATTGGGGTAGATGTTTATTTTCAGACGGCTGTAGGAGATAATGAAGCTCGTCTCTTGTCTTTGCTTGAGATTGCTAGTCAACGTAGCAGTCTGGTGATTTTGACAGGTGGTTTGGGGCCAACTGAGGATGACTTAACCAAACAAACTCTGGCTAAATTTTTAGGGAAAGAATTAGTTTTTGATCCTCAGGCACAGGAGAAGTTGGATGTCTTTTTTGCCCAGAGACCAGACTATGTCCGAACACCGAATAATGAAAGACAAGCTCAACTTATAGAAGGGGCGACTCCGCTGCCAAATGAAACAGGACTGGCTGTGGGAGGAATATTAGAAGTCGAAGGAGTGACCTACGTTGTCCTTCCTGGTCCGCCAAGTGAATTGAAACCCATGGTTTTAAACCAACTTCTACCCAAGTTGATGACAGGAAGCAAGCTGTATTCCCGAGTTCTTCGTTTCTTTGGAATTGGCGAAAGTCAGCTGGTTACGATTTTGGCTGATTTGATTGACAATCAAACAGATCCGACCTTGGCTCCTTATGCCAAGACAGGAGAAGTCACTCTGCGTTTGTCAACAAAGGCTAGCAGACAAGAAGAGGCGAATCAAGCGCTGGATATTTTGGAAAATCAAATCTTGGACTACCAGACTTTTGAAGGCCTTTCTTTACGAGAACTTTGTTATGGTTATGGGGAAGAGTCCAGCTTGGCCAGCATTGTGGTAGAAGAACTGAAAAAGCAAGGGAAAATCATCACGGCAGCAGAGAGTTTGACGGCAGGACTTTTCCAAGCTACTGTGGCGGATTTTTCAGGAGCTTCAAGTATATTTAAGGGTGGTTTTGTGACCTATAGCTTGGAGGAAAAATCAAAAATGTTGGATATTCCTGTCAAGGATTTGGAAGAACATGGTGTGGTGTCTGAATATACAGCCCAGAAGATGGCTGAGCAGGCACGAAGCAAGACCCAGTCTGATTATGGTATTAGTTTGACTGGAGTGGCAGGACCAGATAGCCTAGAAGGGCACCCAGCTGGGACAGTTTTCATAGGCTTGGCAGAAGAGCAAGGAACTGAGGTCATCAAGGTGAATATTGGAGGCAGAAGTCGAGCAGATGTACGCCACATTGCGGTTATGCATGCCTTTAACCTAGTTCGCAAGGCTTTATTAAGTGACTAACTTTTGATATAATAGTAGATAGGTCTGAGGACCATTAGAATGTAGGAGAATAGAATGGCGAAAAAACCAAAAAAATTAGATGAAATTTCAAAAAAATTCGGGGCAGAACGTGAAAAAGCCTTGAATGATGCTCTTAAATTGATTGAGAAAGACTTTGGTAAGGGTTCAATCATGCGTTTGGGTGAACGTGCAGAGCAAAAGGTGCAAGTGATGAGCTCAGGTTCCTTGGCTCTTGACATTGCCCTTGGTTCAGGTGGTTATCCTAAGGGACGTATCATCGAAATCTATGGACCAGAATCATCTGGTAAGACAACGGTTGCCCTTCATGCAGTCGCGCAAGCGCAAAAAGAAGGCGGGATTGCAGCCTTTATTGATGCGGAGCATGCCCTTGATCCAGCCTATGCCGCGGCTCTTGGGGTCAATATTGACGAATTGCTCTTGTCTCAACCAGACTCAGGAGAGCAAGGTCTTGAGATTGCAGGAAAATTGATTGACTCAGGTGCAGTTGACCTTGTTGTAGTCGACTCAGTTGCGGCCCTTGTTCCTCGTGCGGAAATTGATGGAGATATCGGAGATAGCCACGTTGGTTTGCAGGCTCGTATGATGAGTCAGGCCATGCGTAAACTTGGTGCTTCTATCAATAAAACCAAAACTATTGCCATCTTTATCAACCAATTGCGTGAAAAAGTTGGGGTCATGTTTGGAAATCCAGAAACAACTCCTGGTGGACGTGCTCTGAAATTCTACGCATCAGTCCGTTTGGATGTTCGTGGAAGTACGCAAATCAAGGGAACTGGTGACCAAAAAGACACCAACGTCGGTAAAGAAACCAAGATCAAGGTCGTGAAAAACAAGGTGGCTCCACCATTTAAGGAAGCCTTCGTTGAAATCATGTACGGAGAAGGTATTTCTAAGACTGGTGAACTCTTGAAAATCGCAAGCGATTTGGATATCATCAAAAAAGCAGGAGCTTGGTACTCTTACAAGGATGAGAAAATCGGGCAAGGTTCTGAAAATGCTAAGAAATACTTGGCAGATAATCCAGAAATCTTTGATGAAATTGACCATCAAGTCCGTGTTCAATTTGGTTTGATTGATGGAGAAGAAGCTTCTGTAGAAGGTGTTGAAACTAAAAAAGATGACGTAGTTCAAGCAGATTCTGTGAATGAAGAAGTGACACTTGACCTAGGCGACGAACTTGAAATCGAAATTGAAGAATAAGCTGTTAAAGTAGTGGAGAAATTCACTGCTTTTTCATTGCCTAGTTCTGGCATAGTTTGCTGTTTCTTGTCGCTCCTCTAGAAAGCTGATATAATAGCCTTATGAATAAAAAACGAACAGTGGACCTGATTCATGGTCCTATTCTCCCCTCGCTCTTGAGTTTTGCCTTCCCAATCTTGCTGTCCAATATCTTTCAGCAGCTATATAACACTGCTGATGTCTTGATTGTTGGGCGATTTCTTGGTCAAGATTCCTTGGCTGCAGTAGGGGCGACAACAGCTATTTTTGATTTGATTATAGGCTTTACACTTGGTGTCGGAAATGGTATGGGGATTGTTATTGCCCGCTATTATGGGGCTCGGAATTTTACTAAAATCAAGGAAGCGGTAGCGGCCACCTGGATTTTAGGTGCTCTTTTGAGTGTTGTAGTGATGCTACTGGGCTTTCTTGGTTTGTATCCTCTCTTGCAATATTTAGATACTCCTGTAGAAATCCTTCCTCAGTCCTATCAATATATTTCTATGATTGTGACCTGTGTCGGTGTCAGCTTTGCTTATAATCTATTTGCAGGCTTGTTGCGGTCTATTGGAGACAGTCTGGCTGCGCTTGGTTTTCTGATTTTCTCTGCTCTTGTCAATGTGATTCTGGATCTCTATTTCATTACGCAACTGCATCTGGGAGTTCAATCCGCAGGACTTGCTACCATCATTTCGCAAGGTTTATCAGCGGTTCTCTGCTTTTACTATATTCGTAAGAGCGTGCCAGAACTTTTGCCTCAGTTTAAGCATTTCAAATGGGACAAGGCCTTGTATGCGGATCTTTTGGAGCAGGGTTTGGCTATGGGCTTGATGAGTTCAATTGTGTCCATCGGTAGTGTAATTTTACAGTCTTCTGTTAATACCTTTGGGGCAGTGATTATAAGTGCACAAACGGCCGCTCGACGCATTATGGCCTTCGCCCTTCTTCCTATGACTGCTATTTCTGCCTCGATGACGACCTTTGCTTCGCAGAACCTTGGGGCCAAGCGACCAGACCGCATTGTTCAAGGTCTTCGAATTGGCAGTCGTTTGAGTATGTCCTGGGCAGTTTTTGTTTGTGTCTTCCTCTTTTTTGCCAGTCCAGCCTTGGTTTCCTTCTTGGCCAGTTCGACGGATGGATACCTGGTAGAAAACGGTAGTCTCTATCTGCAAATCAGCTCAGCCTTTTATCCAATTTTGAGTCTCTTATTGATTTATCGCAACTGCTTGCAGGGCTTGGGGCAAAAGGTCCTTCCTCTAGTTTCCAGCTTTATTGAACTAATCGGAAAAATCGCTTTTGTGGTCTTGATTATTCCTTGGGCGGGCTATAGGGGAGTTATCCTCTGTGAACCCCTTATCTGGGTTGCCATGACAATTCAACTCTACTTTTCACTGTTCCGTCATCCCTTGATAAAAGAAGGCAAGGCTATCTTGGCAACAAAAGTGGCTTCCTAGCTGTATTTGCTAAATAAAATCTATTTCCTCTAGTGAAAATCGAAAAAACTTGTGTTATAATAAGAAAGATTAAAATGTGAAAAAAGGAGATTCCTAATGGGACGTAAATGGGCCAATATCGTAGCCAAGAAAACGGCTAAAGATGGAGCTAACTCTAAAGTATATGCAAAATTTGGTGTAGAAATCTATGTAGCAGCTAAGAAAGGTGATCCAGACCCAGAATCAAACACTGCTTTGAAATTCGTTATCGACCGTGCTAAACAAGCCCAAGTGCCAAAACACGTTATCGATAAAGCGATTGATAAAGCAAAAGGAAATACAGACGAAACCTTTACAGAAGGACGTTACGAAGGATTTGGACCAAACGGTTCTATGCTGATCGTTGATACTTTGACTTCAAACGTCAACCGTACCGCAGCTAATGTGCGTGCTGCCTTTGGTAAAAACGGCGGAAACATGGGTGCTTCAGGTTCTGTTTCTTACCTCTTTGACAATAAGGGTGTTATCGTATTTGCTGGAGAAGATGCGGACGCAGTCTTTGAGCAATTGCTAGAAGCAGATGTGGATGTGGACGATGTGGAGGCAGAAGAAGGAACAATCACTGTTTACACAGCTCCAACTGACCTTCACAAGGCTATCGTTGCCCTCCGTGAGTCTGGTATTGAAGAATTCCAAGTGACTGAATTGGAAATGATTCCTCAGTCAGAAGTGGAATTGTCAGGCGAAGACCTTGAAACATTTGAAAAACTTTACAGCGTTCTTGAAGACGACGAAGACGTACAAAAAATCTACACAAACGTAGATGGATTCTAATTTAACCTAGAAAACATGATCCTAAGTGAGAAAATCACTTGGGATTTTTTTAATCAAGAAAATAGTTCTCTAGGAAACTTTTTTCTTGACATCTCTTTTCAAAGTGGTAAAATAGTTCTCATGAAAACTTATTTAGTTCCTAGGAGAACTAAATACAATGATTTGAAAGGAATTAGTATGGATAAACCGATGTTGGTCTTTAAGCGTTTTGGTCACCAGATTCATCTGATGGTGCAAAAGGAAGCCAAGCGTTGTGGCATTGAATTTATGGGTGGACCTCAAGGACAGGTTGTCCGTTTTTTGGATAGTCGTGAGGAAAATCAAGACTTGGTCTTGATTAAAGATATCGAGCAGGAACTCAATATTACCAAGTCTGTGGCGAGTAACTTGGTCAAGCGTATGGTGCAAAATGGTTTGGTGGAATTGGAGGCGAGTTCTAGCGATAAGCGGGCGAAGTTTGTTCGTCTGACGGACAAATCGCGTTCTCAGATGAAGCAGGTTAAGGCCTTCTTTGAACGCATTGACAACCAGTTGATGGCAGACATTGATGAAGATGAATTACTGATTTTTGAGAAAGTCCTCAATCAACTACAGGAAAATATCAAGAGAATAGGAGGAGATAATGAAGAAATTAGCTAAACGAATTAGTAGAAAAGAATGGGGGATGATTTTACTAGCCATTCTCTTTACATGCTTTTCGGTCTATCTAGAGTTGGAAGTTCCAACCTATATCTCGAAAATTACGGATTTGCTAGGAAGTCAAGGAACCAACTTGGATGAGTTATGGAAACCAGCAGGTATGATGGTCGGAATGTCTTTTTTTGCCTTTTTGTCCGCAGTCGCAGTTGGATTTTTTGCATCCAGAGTGGCCGCTTCCTATACTAGTAGGTTAAGGAGCGACATTTTTAACCGAGTTTTGGATTACTCGCAGACAGAGATTAAGAAATTCTCTATTCCTAGCCTCCTAACTCGTACCACTAATGATATTACTCAAGTTCAGATGTTGATTACTATGGGCTTGCAAGTGGTGACGCGTGGTCCGATTATGGCTATCTGGGCTATCGGGAAGATTTTAGGTCATTCGGAATACTGGCTCTGGGCTGTACTTGTGGCAGTGATTGTCAATATTTTGATGACAACCGTTTTGATGACGCTAGCCTTTCCAAAACAGTCCTTGATTCAAAGTTTGACTGATAAACTGAATAGTATTACTCGTGAAAGTTTAACAGGTATTCGCGTTGTTCGTGCCTACAATGCTGAAAAGTACCAAGATGAAAAATTTGCAGCAGCAAATGATGAATTGACACGCTTGAATTTGTTTGTCAACCGTCTTATGGCTATTTTGAATCCCATCATGATGGGGATTTCAAGTGGTTTGAGTGTGGCGATTTATTGGATTGGGGCCTATGTGATCAACGATGCTGCTCCGACAGCGCGTCTGCCTCTCTTTAGTGACATGGTTGTTTTCATGTCTTATGCCATGCAGGTTGTTATGGGATTCCTTCTCATGGGGGCGCTCTTCATCGTTCTTCCTCGAACCATGGTCTCTGCCAAGCGAATTAATCAGGTTCTAGATTTGCATTCTTCTATCCAAAATCCTGCTCAAGTGCAGTTGGCTGATGACAATCTCAAAGGTCAGGTCGAGTTTAAGGATGTGACCTTCCGCTATGCGGCAAATTCGGAGCCAGTTATCGAGAATGTTAGCTTTAAAGCAGAATCTGGCCAAACAGTGGCCTTTATTGGCTCAACTGGTTCTGGTAAATCTACTTTAGTCAATCTGATTCCACGTTTCTATGACGTATCAGCAGGAGAAATCCTAGTGGATGGAGTTAATGTTCAAGATTACGGTTTGGAAGATTTGCGCAACAAGGTCGGCTATATTCCACAAAAAGCTGTTCTCTTTTCAGGTGATGTCAAGGGCAATCTAGACTTTGGACGCAGCCAAGAAACACCGCTTAGTGAACAAGCTATGTGGCAAGCCTTGGAATTGGCCCAATCTAAGAACTTTATCGAAGACAAGGAAGCGGGCTTAGAGTCAGAAGTAGCCCAAGGAGGAACCAACTTCTCAGGTGGACAAAGACAGCGTCTGGCCATTGCGCGTGCCTTGGCTCGGAAACCAGAAATCCTCATCTTTGATGACTCCTTCTCAGCCTTGGATTACAAGACAGACCGTGTCCTACGCCAAGAGCTAGCAGAGAAAACAAAATCTATGACCAAGCTTATCGTTGCACAGCGTATTTCAACGATTATGGATGCAGATTTGATTTTGGTCTTGGATCAAGGTAAAGTCGTGGGAAAAGGCACCCACAAGGAACTTCTAGCTACCAACGAAGTTTACCAAGAAATTGCCTATTCACAATTATCGAAGGAGGAATTGGAACATGGAAAATAAAAAACTGTCGCTCTGGAAACAGAGTAAACCCTACCTTGCAGGTCTCCAGTTTGCCCTTCTGATTGCCTTTTTAGCAACAATCCTATCCAATATCATTACTGTATATGGTCCAACTCGTATCAAGGAAATGACCAATATCATTGCCAGTGGCCTAGAAACAAGTGTGGATGTCGCTGTCGTTGCATCTATTGGTAGTTTTTTAGCCGTCATCTATGTAATCGGGCTTCTATCAAATTATTTGCAGGCCTTTCTGTTTACAACAGCTATTCAACGTTTTTCAGAGCGTTTGAGAACAGCGATTGCAGAGAAAATTAATCGTCTACCATTGGGATATTTTGATGGACATTCTCAAGGAGATACCTTGTCTCGTGTGACCAATGACGTTGACACTGCAGCTCAGTCCCTCAATCAAAGTCTGGGGACAGTTCTTTCATCCACTTTATTGGTCGTGGCAGTCTTGGTGACCATGTTTGGGATGAACTGGATTTTAGCCTTAGTGACGGTTGTTTCAACTCTTATCGGTTTTGCTTTCGTGTCCGTCTTTATGGGCAAATCGCAGGGATTCTTTAAGAATCAGCAACAGGATTTGGCGGCTGTAAATGGTTATGTGGAGGAAATGTACTCTGGCCATAATGTGGTGACCAGTTACAATGCTATCGAGAGCACCAAAGAAGAATTTGCGGCATTAAACCATCGTCTGTATGACAGTATCTGGAAATCTCAGTTTATTTCAGGGGTTATGATGCCGATCATGATGTTCATTGGGAACTTTAGCTATGCCTTAGTGATTATCGTCGGTGCAGCCTTGGCCTTAAATGGGCAGATTAGTATCGGGATTATCGTTGCCTTTATGGCCTACGTTCGTATCTTTTCTCAGCCTCTTTCACAAATTGCCCAAGGGATTACTAGTCTTCAGCAGGCTAGTGCAGCCATGGGGCGTGTCTTCGAATTCTTAGGTGAAGAGGAAATGGAAGATGAATCTCATAAAGAAAGACAATTGAGCGACATGAAAGGTCAAGTGGTCTTTGATCGAGTTTCCTTTGGTTACACACCAGAGCGAACCATTATCCATGACTTTTCTGCGATCGCTCATGCAGGGCAAAAGGTTGCCATTGTCGGTCCTACTGGAGCTGGGAAGACAACTATTGTCAATCTTTTGATGAAGTTCTATGAGATTGATAAGGGAAATATCCGCATCGATGGCGTGGATACCAAGGAGATGAAGCGTTCGGAAGTACACGATGCCTTTTCAATGGTCTTGCAGGACACTTGGCTCTTTGAAGGAACTATTCGCGACAATCTTATCTATAACCAAACAGGTATTAGTGATGAGTGCGTGATTGAAGCCAGCAAGGCTGTAGGGATTCACCACTTTATTATGACCCTGCCAGATGGTTATGATACTGTCTTGGACGATACAATAACCTTGTCTGTCGGACAAAAACAACTCTTGACTATCGCTCGTGCTTTGCTGAAAGATGCGCCACTCCTAATTTTGGATGAGGCGACCTCTTCGGTTGATACCCGTACAGAGGAATTAATCCAGAAAGCCATGGACCGGTTGATGGAGGGAAGAACTTCTTTTGTCATCGCCCACCGCTTGTCAACTATCCGAAATGCTGACTTGATTCTTGTCATGAAAGATGGCAATATCATCGAGCAAGGCAATCATGATGAGCTAATGGCACAAGGAGGTTTCTACGCTGACCTCTACAACAGTCAATTTACAGAAGATGAAGCAGAAGAATAAACCCAAAGAAGGCTTGACGGCCTTCTTTTTCTGCACTATACTAGAAGACAAGTGCTTCCCTGCAAGCAAAATTTGAGTAAGTGATGAGAAAATATATGAAAAATTATCAAGAATGGTATGGCCACGTTGCTGGTAAGATTAAAAATAAGTCCTTTCTTCTGAGCTTGTTAAGAGTTTTCAATCGGTTCATGACAGTAGTTATGCCTATAGTTTATTTAATCTTGTTAGTAATTACCTATCTCCAAGAAGGATTTGGGAAACAGGTCTGGATCTACTTGTTTATTCCTGCATCAGGTTTTGTGATTTTGTCCTTTCTTCGTAAGAAAATCAATGCCCCTAGGCCTTATGAAGTTTGGGAAATTGTACCGCTGCTAGACAGAGATAGTCCTGGTCAGTCTATGCCCAGTCGTCATGTCTTTTCAGCAACTATTATCTCCATGGCTTGCTTACATGCTAGTTTATCTGTAGGGGTTATCTTGTTGGTCTTTTCAGCCCTCCTCGGTCTAGTGAGAGTCTTAGGTGGAGTGCATTTTCCCAAGGATGTAGTGGTTGGCTATATTTGTGCTCTTGTGTGGGGTGTGCTTTTCTTTCTATTTTGACATGTAAGTTAAGGCGGTCCTACAACCACTTACAGGGCTAAAGTAACCACTTGCTTTTTTGCTCTTGTTTTCTTATTTTGGCTTTGATATAGTAGAGTCAGAAAGGAGATGGAATGAAGTTACGAATCGAAATTGATAGCAATTTAGAGGAAACTGAAATTGTCATCAAGGCAGCGGCTTTGACAGATGAGGTTGCGGATTTACAGCGACTCTTGCAAGAGTCCAAGTCTCCTAGGTTAATTTTTTACAAGGGAACAGGTGAATATTATCTGGACTTGTCGGAAATTCTCTTCTTTGAGACAGAAGGGAACAAAATTTACGCCCATACCCAGAAAGATGCCTACGAGGTTCGGCTTAAACTCTATGAGTTAGAGGCTATCCTTCCTCGCTATTTTAGTCGGGTATCCAAGTCGACTATTGCAAATATCCGTCAGGTTTACTCGGTGGACAAGTCCTTTTCAGGAACGGGTACCATTTCCTTTTATCAGACCCACAAGGAGGTTCATGTCTCACGGCATTACCAATCTCTCCTAAAAGAAAATCTAAGAAACATGAGGTAAGAACATGAAAAAGAAAGCATTTGGTATTGTGTTGCTTATTTTTGCAGCTTTAATATTATTACAAGGAAATTTTGGAATTCCTTCTCTAGGAGGGCAAATTTGGCCTTTGATCGGTATTGGATTTTTTGCCTACCAATCAGTTGTAGCTTTGTTGCGTCGCCACTTAACCTCAGCCTCTTTTACAGCTCTAGTAGCCTTACTAATTGCCAACCACTCTTATGATATTTTACCGATTCCCAATCAGTCACTGTTCTGGGCAGGAATTCTGATCGTTCTCGGAGTAAGTATGTTGACTCATTCTAACAGAACTTGGAATGGGAAAAAATGGTGGTATGATGGTAAAAAGACCATTCTGACAGATAAGGAGGTCGCTTTTGGGACTGGGACTTTCTATAAGCAAAATCAAGAATTGGTAGACGACCAAGTAGAAGTTGGTTTTGGCAATGCTAAGATATATTACGACAATGCAGAGATTTTAGGAGATACTGCAACCCTGAAAGTAGAAGTTGGTTTTGGCAATGCAGTTATCTATGTTCCCCAACATTGGAGAGTGGATTTGAAGGTGGAAACTTTCTGTGGTGTAGCCAAGGCAGATACTTCTCTAGCTCCAACCAGTAAAACATTGATTATCCGTGGAGATGTGGCTTTTGGGAAGTTGGAAATTGTCTACGTTAAATAAAAAAATCTTCCAATTCCCTTGCAAAAATGAAGAAAGTGTGATAACATAGTACGGTATGTGGTGCTAGCACATCCGCTATATTAGATCTAATAGGAGGAAAACACAATGGCTAAAGTATGTTACTTTACAGGTCGTAAGACTGTATCAGGAAACAACCGTTCACACGCGATGAACCAAACAAAACGTGCCGTAAAACCAAACCTTCAAAAAGTTACTGTTCTTATCGATGGTAAACCTAAAAAAGTTTGGGCTTCAGCTCGTGCTTTGAAATCAGGTAAAGTTGAACGCGTTTAATAATAAAAGTAAGGAGACCTTAGGGTCTTTTTTCTTTTACTGTAGGTATAAAATCATTTGAAAAATAGAGTAAATATCCGCTGATACAGTATTCTGCTTTTACACTTGGGCTGAAATATGATAAAATAGAGTATCAACTAGTTGAGGTAAAAAGGATGACTGTAAAAATTAATACAAAAGATGGTCAAATCGAACTAACAGATGAAGTGATTGCAACCGTCGTAGGTGGAGCAGCAACTGAGATTTTTGGTGTGGTCGGTATGGCTAGTAAAAATGCCCTCAAAGATAACTTCCAAGCTCTTCTAGGTAAGGAGAATTATTCTAAAGGCGTCGTCGTAAAAGCGGCCGAAGATGGCAGTATTGCAGTTGATGTATATACCGTGTTGAGCTACGGAACAAAGATTAGCGAAGTGTCAAAAAACATTCAAGAGCGTGTTCGATTTAGTTTGGAAAACCAACTTGGAATTACCGCTCAGACTGTAAATGTCTACATTCAAAATATCAAAGTTGTAGGAGAATAACCGTGTCAAAAATTACTACTAGCTTATTTCAAGAAATGGTGCAGGCTGCATCAACTCGCTTGAATAAGCAAGCTGAATATGTCAATTCATTAAACGTCTTCCCAGTTCCAGATGGAGATACAGGGACAAATATGGGAATGACCATTGAAAATGGTGCTAAGGAAGTTGCAGATAAGCCAGCTTCTACTGTTGGAGAGGTAGCAAGCATTCTTGCAAAAGGTCTTTTGATGGGTGCGCGTGGGAACTCAGGAGTTATTACATCTCAGCTTTTCCGCGGATTTTCACAAGCCATCAAGGATAAAGACGAGTTAACAGGTCAAGACTTGGCCCTTGCCTTCCAATCAGGTGTGGAAGTTGCCTATAAGGCCGTGATGAAACCAGTTGAAGGAACGATTTTGACAGTTTCTCGTGGTGCTGCTATCGGTGCTAAGAAAAAAGCTGAGCAAACAGATGACGCTGTTGAAGTAATGCGTGCAGCTTTAGAAGGTGCTAAAACAGCACTAGCTAAAACGCCAGATATGCTTCCAGTATTGAAGGAAGTTGGCGTTGTGGATTCAGGTGGTCAAGGACTGGTCTTCATCTACGAAGGTTTCCTTTCAGCCCTTACTGGCGAATATATTGCATCTGAGGACTTTGTAGCCACTCCTGCCAATATGAGTGAAATGATCAATGCGGAGCACCATAAGTCTGTAGCTGGTCACGTAGCGACTGAGGACATCACATTTGGTTACTGTACTGAAATCATGGTAGCTCTTAAGCAAGGTCCAACCTATGCCAAAGATTTTGACTACGACGAATTCCGTAACTACTTGAATGAACTTGGAGATTCTCTCCTTGTTGTCAACGATGATGAAATTGTCAAAGTCCATGTCCATACAGAAGATCCAGGACTTGTTATGCAAGAAGGTCTCAAATATGGTAGCTTGGTCAAGGTAAAAGTTGACAACATGCGTAACCAACATGAAGCACAGGTTGAGAAAGAAACTGCTCAAGTTAGCAAACCAGCTGAAGAAAAAGAGTATGCTTTGATTGCTGTGGTGGCTGGTAAAGGTCTAGCAGATATCTTCCGTTCTCAAGGTGTTGATTATGTTATCGAAGGCGGTCAAACCATGAATCCTTCAACAGAAGACTTTATTAAGGCTGTTGAACAGGTTAATGCTCGTAATATTATCTTCTTGCCAAACAACAAGAATATCTTCATGGCAGCTCAATCTGCAGCAGAAGTTTTGGAACAACCAGCAGTAGTGGTGGAAACTCGCACTCTTCCTCAAGGATTGACTAGTCTTCTTGCCTTTGATCCAAGCAAGTCCATCGAAGAAAACCAAGAGCGTATGACTGCTGCTCTTAGCGATGTCGTTAGCGGAAGCGTCACAACAGCTGTGCGTGATACAACGATTGATGGCTTAGAAATCCATGAAAATGATAATCTTGGTATGGTCGATGGGAAAATTCTCGTGTCAAACCCTGACATGCACCAAACCTTGACTGAAACATTGAAACATATGTTGGATGAAGATAGTGAAATCGTAACTTTCTATGTCGGTGAAGACGGAAGTGAAGAACTTGCTAATGAAATTGCTCAAGAAATCGCAGAAGAATTCGAAGACGTTGAAGTTGAGATTCACCAAGGACAACAACCTGTTTACCCATACCTATTTAGTGTGGAATAAGATTAATGAAGAACTGAGAAATCAGTTCTTTTTTCTTTTTTGAATAATGAAATCGGTATCTTTTTAATAAAAACAAAAATAACATTCATAAATAAACGTTAAAATAGAAAATTCAGAAAATTTCTTCTTTTGTCTTGAAAAATTTTGAAAAAGTGGTATGATAGTAACAAGTTATTTTTAAGAGAAGAGAAAGGGGAACAATGGAGAAAATCAGTTTAGAATCTCCTAAGACGGGGTCGGACCTAGTTTTGGAAACACTTCGTGATTTAGGAATTGATACCATCTTTGGTTATCCTGGTGGTGCAGTCTTGCCTTTTTATGATGCGATATATAATTTTAAAGGCATTCGCCACATTCTAGGACGCCATGAGCAAGGTTGTTTGCATGAAGCTGAAGGTTATGCCAAATCAACTGGAAAGTTGGGTGTTGCCGTCGTCACTAGTGGACCAGGAGCAACAAATGCCATTACAGGGATTGCAGATGCCATGAGCGACAGTGTTCCCCTTTTGGTCTTTACAGGTCAGGTGGCGCGAGCAGGGATTGGGAAAGATGCCTTTCAGGAGGCAGACATCGTGGGAATTACCATGCCAATCACTAAGTACAATTACCAAGTTCGTGAGACAGCTGATATTCCGCGTATCATTACGGAAGCTGTTCATATCGCAACTACAGGCCGTCCAGGGCCAGTTGTCATTGACCTACCTAAAGACGTATCTGCTTTAGAAACAGACTTCATTTATTCACCAGAAGTGAATCTACCAAGCTATCAGCCGACTCTTGAGCCGAATGATATGCAAATCAAGAAAATCTTGAAGCAATTATCCAAGGCTAAAAAACCAGTCTTGCTGGCTGGTGGCGGAATTAGTTATGCTGAAGCTGCTGCGGAACTAAATGAATTTGCAGAACGCTATCAGATTCCAGTGGTAACCAGTCTTTTAGGGCAAGGCACGATTGCAACAACTCATCCACTCTTCCTTGGAATGGGAGGTATGCACGGGTCTTTCGCAGCTAATATTGCCATGACGGAAGCGGACTTTATGATTAGTATTGGTTGCCGTTTCGATGACCGCTTGACGGGGAATCCTAAGACCTTCGCTAAGAATGCTAAGGTTGCCCACATTGATATTGACCCAGCTGAGATTGGCAAGATTATCAGTGCAGATATTCCTGTAGTTGGAGACGCTAAGAAAGCCTTGCAAATGTTGTTGGCGGAACCAACAGTTCATAACAATACTGAGAAATGGATTGAGAAAGTTACTAAAGACAAGAACCGTGTTCGTTCTTATGACAAGAAAGAGCGTGTGGTTCAACCTCAAGCCGTTATTGAACGCATTGGTGAATTGACGAATGGTGATGCCATTGTGGTAACAGACGTTGGTCAACACCAAATGTGGACAGCTCAGTATTATCCATACCAAAATGAACGTCAGTTAGTGACTTCAGGCGGTTTGGGAACCATGGGATTCGGAATTCCAGCAGCAATCGGTGCTAAAATTGCTAACCCAGATAAGGAAGTAGTCTTGTTTGTTGGGGATGGTGGTTTCCAAATGACCAACCAGGAATTGGCTATTTTAAACATTTACAAGGTGCCAATCAAGGTGGTTATGCTGAACAACCACTCACTTGGAATGGTTCGCCAGTGGCAGGAATCCTTCTATGAAGGTAGAACATCAGAGTCAGTCTTTGATACCCTTCCTGATTTCCAATTGATGGCACAAGCTTATGGCATTAAAAACTATAAGTTTGATAATCCTGAGACCTTGACTCAAGATCTTGAAGTCATCACTGAGAATGTTCCTATGCTAATCGAGGTAGATATTTCTCGTAAGGAACAGGTGTTACCAATGGTACCAGCTGGTAAGAGTAATCATGAGATGTTGGGGGTGAAGTTCCATGCGTAGAATGTTAACAGCAAAACTACAAAATCGTTCAGGAGTCCTCAATCGCTTTACCGGTGTCCTGTCTCGTCGTCAGGTCAATATCGAAAGTATCTCTGTTGGAGCAACAGAAGATCCGAATGTATCGCGCATCACCATAATTATTGATGTAGCTTCACATGATGAAGTGGAGCAAATCATCAAGCAACTCAATCGTCAAATTGATGTGATTCGCATTCGAGATATTACGGATAAACCGCACTTGGAGCGCGAGGTGATTTTGGTTAAGATGTCAGCGCCAGCTGAGAAGCGAGCTGAGATTCTAGCTATTATTCAACCTTTCCGTGCAACGGTGGTAGACGTAGCACCAAGCTCGATTACCATTCAGATGACAGGAAATGCTGAGAAGAGTGAAGCTCTATTGCGAGTCATTCGACCATACGGTATTCGCAATATTGCTCGTACGGGTGCAACTGGATTTACCCGCGATTAAAAATCCAACTTAAATTTGTTAAACCAGCCTAAAAGGCAATAAATAATAGAAAAGAGAGAAAAACTATGGCAGTTCAAATGGAATACGAAAAAGATGTTAAAGTAGCAGCACTTGACGGTAAAAAAATCGCCGTTATCGGTTATGGTTCACAAGGACATGCGCATGCTCAAAATTTGCGTGACTCAGGTCGCGATGTCATCATCGGTGTACGTCCAGGTAAATCTTTTGATAAAGCAAAAGAAGATGGATTTGACACTTACACAGTAGCAGAGGCTACTAAATTGGCTGACGTTATCATGATTTTGGCACCAGACGAAATCCAACAAGAATTGTACGAAGCAGAAATCGCTCCAAACTTGGAAGCTGGAAACGCAGTTGGATTTGCTCATGGTTTCAACATTCACTTTGAATTTATCAAAGTTCCTGCAGATGTAGATGTCTTCATGTGTGCTCCTAAAGGACCAGGACACTTGGTGCGCCGTACTTATGAAGAAGGATTTGGTGTACCAGCTCTTTACGCAGTATATCAAGATGCAACAGGAAATGCGAAAAACATTGCTATGGACTGGTGTAAAGGTGTTGGAGCAGCTCGTGTAGGTCTTCTTGAAACAACTTATAAAGAAGAAACTGAAGAAGATTTATTTGGTGAACAAGCTGTACTTTGTGGTGGTTTGACTGCCCTTATCGAGGCAGGTTTCGAAGTTTTGACAGAAGCAGGCTACGCTCCAGAATTGGCTTACTTTGAAGTTCTTCACGAAATGAAATTGATCGTTGACTTGATCTACGAAGGTGGATTCAAGAAAATGCGTCAATCAATTTCAAACACTGCTGAGTACGGTGACTATGTATCAGGTCCACGTGTAATCACTGAGCAAGTTAAAGAAAACATGAAAGCTGTCTTGGCTGATATCCAAAATGGTAAATTTGCAAATGACTTTGTAAATGACTATAAAGCTGGACGTCCAAAATTGACTGCTTACCGTGAACAAGCAGCGAACCTTGAAATTGAAAAAGTTGGTGCAGAATTGCGTAAAGCAATGCCATTCGTTGGTAAAAACGACGACGATGCATTCAAAATCTATAACTAATTTATAGAAATTAAGGTGAAGGCGAGTTGGGGGGACCTAACTCGCTTTTATAATCAATTCATCTCTGCTTGAAAGGATGGATTGTGATAGTATGAAATAGTCTAGGAGAAAAAGATGTTAAGTTCAAAAGATATCATCAAGGCTCACAAGGTCTTGAACGGTGTGGTTGTGAATACCCCACTGGATTATGACCATTATTTATCGGAGAAGTATGGTGCTAAGATTTATTTGAAAAAAGAAAATGCCCAACGTGTTCGTTCTTTTAAGATCCGTGGTGCCTATTATGCCATTTCGCAGCTCAGTAAGGAAGAGCGTGAGCGTGGGGTAGTCTGTGCTTCTGCGGGAAACCATGCGCAGGGAGTTGCCTATACTTGTAATGAAATGAAGATTCCAGCTACTATTTTTATGCCCATTACCACTCCGCAACAAAAGATTGGGCAAGTTCGTTTTTTTGGTGGTGACTTCGTAACCATTAAACTAGTTGGAGATACCTTTGATGCTTCTGCTAAGGCAGCTCAAGAATTTACAGTTTCTGAAAATCGTACCTTTATTGATCCCTTTGATGATGCTCATGTCCAGGCAGGTCAAGGAACAGTTGCTTATGAGATTTTAGAAGAAGCTCGAAAAGAATCGATTGATTTTGATGCTGTCTTGGTTCCTGTTGGTGGTGGCGGTCTCATTGCTGGGGTTTCTACCTATATCAAGGAAACAAGTCCAGAAATTGAAGTCATTGGGGTAGAGGCTAATGGAGCGCGTTCTATGAAGGCTGCCTTTGAAGCTGGTGGTCCAGTCAAACTCAAGGAAATTGACAAATTTGCGGATGGGATTGCCGTGCAAAAAGTAGGTCAGTTGACCTATGAAGCAACTCGCCAACATGTTCAGACTTTAGTAGGTGTCGATGAGGGATTGATTTCTGAAACCTTGATTGACCTCTACTCTAAGCAAGGGATTGTCGCAGAACCTGCTGGAGCAGCTAGTATCGCCTCTTTAGAGGTTTTAGCTGAATATATCAAGGGGAAAACTATTTGTTGTATCATTTCTGGAGGAAATAATGATATCAACCGTATGCCAGAAATGGAAGAGCGTGCCTTGATTTATGATGGTATCAAGCATTACTTTGTGGTCAATTTTCCACAGCGTCCAGGAGCATTGCGTGAGTTTGTAAATGATATCCTGGGTCCAAATGATGATATCACACGATTTGAGTATATCAAACGAGCTAGCAAGGGTACAGGGCCTGTACTGATTGGGATCGCTTTGGCAGATAAGCATGATTATGCAGGATTGATTCGTCGAATGGAAGGTTTCGATCCAGCTTATATTAACTTAAATGGTAATGAAACGCTCTATAATATGCTTGTCTGAGGACTAATAAAAAAATATCATATTATTTGCACAACTGATGTATAGGTGTTATAATGAGGGTGAAGAAAGGGGGCGATTCCTATGGACTTAGGAAATCTATCGTGCTATTTCTACTACAACTCACTATAGCACCTATTATTTTTGATTCTGTTTATATTAAGGCGACAGAATTACTTACTATATATAAGGAAATTTTTTGAAATCCCCAATTGTATATATCCCTAATTTGAATTTTCACTAAATATAATAGGAATCAGAAAAAATAATCAATTTTTGTGAAATGGTTGCTAGGTGAGTTGGCCGAAAAAACTCGTGAGATAAACAATAGTGCTAGACATGAAACAGCTAGTGATACTGTTTTTAAATGACTAGCTGGAAAGCGGGTATGTAATCAGAAGGTGCAAGATTGGACAATGTAAGTAGTACTGGTTGTGAAACGAATAAGATATAGATAAGGACAGGAAAGGAACCAAAGAAGGAGAAAGAAAACGGAATGGTTTAGAGATAGTGTGGAGTGAAAGACTATCTTTAGTGGACTTGTTGATTTAAAAGGAATATATAGAATGAAATAGTAAATCCTGTCTATCCTATTGAGAAACTGGCATTCAGTATACATGAATATTTTTACAAGTTTAAAGTTTAATAATACAATTGTTTTTTAGGAGCGTACTATTGGGTTATAGTAAGTAAAAACCTATATATTATCGGCTTTAAAAAGGAAGTAAGAAGATTCGAAATCATTTGTTTTATTGAATATATGTTTTTTTATTGACAAAAGACATAAAAACGTATAGAATAATATAACGTAAAGAAGAAAATAGGAGAAGAACATGGCTAAGTCAAACTTTGAAAAAGTAGAATCAGTTGTTGGCTGGGTTCGTGATAAGAAAATCACAGGCTACCGTATCTCTAAAGAAACGAATGCGCGTGAAATGTCTATCATTGCTCTAGCGCAGGGTCGTGCAAAAGTAAAAAATATTTCATTTGAAACAGCTCTAGGTTTAATTGATTTCTATGAAAAAAATCATGAAAAATTTGAAGATTAATCTTTGGATAATGGCGGATTCTTGAATAGGGTCTGCCTTTTCATTTTGATACTCAATGAAAATCAAAGAGCAAACTAGGAAGCTAGCCGTAGGCTGCTCAAAGCACTGCTTTGAGGTTGTAAATAAGACTGACAGAGTCAGTAACATATACCTACGGCAAGGCGAAGCTGACGTGGTTTGAAGAGATTTTCGAAGAGTATGAGGACAGCAAAAAGACTGCACGGTTGATGCAGACTTTTCTTTTTCTTTTTATTTTAGATAGCGTTGAAGGAATTCTTTTGTACGGTCTTCTTTAGGATTGGTGAAGAGGTCTTCTGGTTTGCCTTCTTCAGCGATTACACCCTTATCCATGAAGATAACACGGTGAGAGACATCACGGGCAAATTCCATTTCGTGAGTTACAACAATCATAGTCAAGCCTTCCTGAGCCAGATCCTGCATGATTTTGAGGACTTCTCCAACCATTTCTGGATCGAGAGCTGATGTTGGTTCATCAAAGAGAATGGCGTCCGGATTCATGGAGAGGGCACGAGCGATAGCCACACGTTGTTTTTGACCACCTGAGAGTTGTTTAGGTTTCGCTTGCCAGTAGCGTTCTCCCATGCCGACTTTTTCTAGGTTTTCTTTGGCAATTTTTTCAGCTTCTGTACGTTCGCGTTTAAGGACAGTTGTCTGAGCGACAATTGTGTTTTCAAGAACGTTGAGATTTTCAAAGAGGTTAAAAGATTGGAACACCATTCCCAACTTTTCACGGTATTGTGTGAGGTCGTAGCCTTTTTCGAGGACGTTTTGTCCATGATAAAGGATTTGTCCATCAGTTGGTGTTTCAAGAAGGTTAATGGAGCGTAGGAAGGTCGATTTCCCACTTCCAGAGCTTCCGATGATAGAGATGACTTCTCCCTTGTGGACAGTGAGAGAAATGTCTTTTAGCACTTCGTTTTGGCCATAGGATTTTTTGAGGTGTTTAATTTCAAGGATTGCTTGTGTCATTATTTCAAATTCTCCGTTTGCATTTGGTTAGCACCTGTAGTATAGGTATCCATGTCCATTCGGCGTTCGATGAAGCGTAGGATACGGGTTACGGTGAAGGTGAGGACAAAGTAAATCACGGCGATGATTGTAAATGTCTGGAAGTATTGATAAGTTTGAGTTGCCACGGTATTTCCTGAGAAATAAAGCTCAACAACAGAGATTACGTTCAATACAGATGTATCTTTGATATTGATAACAAATTCATTACCAGTTGCTGGTAGGATGTTACGGACTACTTGAGGTAGGACAATCTTACGCATGGTTTGGTTATGAGTCATACCAAGAGCAGTAGCGGCTTCAAATTGTCCCTTATCAACTGCTAGGATACCACCACGGACGATTTCAGTCATGTAGGCACCGGTGTTGATTGAAACGATGAAGATAGCAGCCAGTGTGCGGTCAAGGTTGATCCCAAAAGCTTGGGCAGTTCCATAGTAGATAACCATCGATTGAACGATCATAGGTGTACCACGGAAAATTTCGATATAGACATTGAGAACCCATCCGACTAGTTTTTGCAGGCCATAAATGGCTTTGTTTTCAGAGAGAGGAGCAGTACGGAAAACACCAATAGCAAGACCGATAATGAGACCAATGATGGTTCCGACGATAGAGATTAAAAGAGTGATACCAGCACCACGCAAGAGTTGTTGCCAGTTTTCAGAAAGAATTTTAGCGACTTGGTTAAAGAAACTACTGCTAGTCTCTTCAGTTGTTGTTGCTTCGGCAGGTTGCTCCTTGATCATACGATCCATTAGGGCAACTTGGTCGTCTTTTGAAATGGTTTCAATGCTGGCATTGATTTGGCTAATGCGATTGTCATCTTTACGAAGTCCAATGGCAATAGCAGTATCTTCTTCTCCGGTCTTGAAACCTGGCTCTACTTGAACCATCTTAAACTTAGAGTTAGCTGCTTCGGCAGTCAGAGCTTCTGGACGTTCAGAAACATAAGCATCGATGACACCAGCCTCAAGAGCTTGACGCATTTGAGCGAAGTCTCCCATGGCAGTTTCTTTTTTAGCGCCTGAGATTTGTGAGATCAAGTCATAAAGGTAAACACCTTGTTGAGAAGTGATTTTAGCACCATTAAAGTCATCTAAAGATTTGGCATTTGCATAGGCAGAATCTTTTTTGACAAGTAGGACAGGTTCGCTAGTGTAGTAACTGCTTGAAAAAGCGATTTCTTGTTTGCGTTCAGCAGTAGGACTCATACCTGCGATAATCATGTCAATCTTACCAGAAGTAAGGGCAGGAACTAGACCTTCCCACTTGGTCTTAACAACCAAAGGTTCTTTACCTAAGTCCTTAGCGATTTTCTTAGCAATCTGGACATCGTATCCATTGGCATACTGGTTGGTTCCATCGATTTTGACAGCCCCATTGCTGTCATCGTCCTGAGTCCAGTTAAAGGGGGCATATGCCGCTTCCATCCCGATGCGTAAATATTCATCAGCTTGAGCAACATTGACAAGTCCCAGCATCAGCAAGAGACTTGTGAAAATAGATAAGTATATTTTTCTCATGATTTCTCCTATTTCTAATCTATTAAAAAA